>NZ_JBNPXF010000015.1:0-72017 GCF_050433445.1 Kroppenstedtia sanguinis
AACCACCCGTTCCCATCTCGAACACGGAAGTTAAGCCCTCCAGCGCCGATGGTACTTAGGGCGCAGGCCCTTGGGAGAGTAGGACGTTGCCAGGCCATACATAAACAGCCCTTGGATTCCACAAAATCCAAGGGCTGTTTGCTATGTTGGCGATCGTAGCCATTTTTTTGTTTTCACTCTTGAGGAGAGCGAATATAATAAATTACCCCTTTGATAATGGCCAAAACGGGGATATATCCCTGTAGAATCCATTGTGCCATCTGTTCAGCCATAGTCTTGCACTTGCCTTTCTTCTATCGTGGATGGACTTGGGTAATCTTGTTTTTCCCCGGTTCGCCTCATGGTATACTTGCCATGTGATCACTGGCCCTGCTCCACTTCCATGGGATACTTCTCCCCGACTTTGTCCCCCTGCTCGACGGTCGATTTGGAGTGGCCTCACCTGGGGCATCGGAGCAATCAACACACCTGCTCCAGGACGTACCTGGTCATTCAATGAAGGAGAAGAAGATCCTTTGCGCTTTTTGCAGGAGATCGGTGTCCATGTGAATGCATGGGATCTGTATAAATGGGGAGCAACCGGGGAACAATGAATTAAAAAATTGAAAAGGGTGGGTCGATCTTGGATAAAAATGATCAGATCCGCTGCATCGTGTGTAATGAATGGCACGAACAAGGAATCGGAGTTCTGGATGGATTTATCTGCGAAACATGTGAACAAGAAATCGTTCAAACCGATGTGAAGGATCAAAAGTATCCACACTTTGTGACGCGCTTAAAGTTGTTATGGATGGATGGGAAGAACCAGATCGAACGGGGACTGTAAACAGTTCCCGTCTCTTTTTTTGGGGGGGAGACATATGAATCAGAAAGAGGCTCCGCTGTTTGAAGCTCTCTGCTTTCATAAAGGTCAGAAACGGGGAAACTACCATGTCCCAGGACATAAGCAGGGACAGGCTTTTGATCCTTTGGGGCGGGATCTCTTCGGGGAGTTACTTACCATCGATCTGACGGAGATCGCGGAGTTGGATGACTTGCATCAACCTGAAGGTGTGATTCAGCAGGCCCAGGAATTAGCTGCGGCGGCCTTTGGTGCCGATCAGACTTTTTTTCTGGTGGGAGGGAGTACAGCGGGGAATATCAGTCTGATCTTGGCCTCCTGTCAACCGAAGGATCAGTTAATCATCCATCGAGCCTCCCACCAATCTGTCTTCAATGGCTGCCACCTGGCCGGGGTTCGTCCGGTTTTTCTGTCTGGAAGGGGAGATGTTCCCTTGGGGGGAGAAATCACCGGAGAAGACCTGGAGGAAGCGCTCCTGCGTCACCCTGGAGTGAAGGGGGTGTTTCTTACAAGTCCCGATTACTTTGGCAGGTTGCAACCGATTTCTTCATTAGCAGAAATATGTCATCATCACGGGGTGCCACTGATGGTGGATGAGGCCCATGGTGCTCACTTCCAATTCCATCCCCAGCTGCCGCCCTCGGCATTGACCCAAGGAGCGGATGGGGTGGTTCAGTCGACTCACAAAATGTTGACAGCCATGACCATGGGGTCCATGCTCCACCTGAAGGGAAGACGGCTGGACTGGGACCGGGTGGCCAAAGCTTTAGGAATGATTCAATCAAGTAGTCCGTCCTATCCTTTGATGGCTTCTCTGGACTTGGCACGGCGTTGGATGGTGATGGAAGGATCCGAGCAACTGCAAAAAACCCTGCACCAGGTAGCACTGATTCGGGAAGAAGTGGCAGGGATGAGACATTTACAAGAAGAGTTGCAACCGGGAAGCGACCCTTTGAAAATGAGCATCAAGGCGGATCGGAGCGTCTCAGGGTACAGAATGCTGAGCTGGTTGGAGAAAAGAGGGATTGACGCGGAATTGGCGGATGATAAGAAGGTGTTATTCGTTCTCTCTCCTGGGATGGAAGAGGGCGAGTCGCTTCGGTTGATCGAGATTCTGCGTCGGTTGGACCAAGTGGTTCCAGAATGGGAGGAAGATCCCTGCCCACCGGTCCCCGAGATCCCGGTGCTGAGTGAAAGTCATATGTCCTGGGAACGTCTCCGGTGGGTGACTGGGGAAACCGTGTCGTTTCCGCAAGCGGAAGGGAGGATCGCCGGGGAGATGGTGGTTCCTTATCCGCCTGGGGTTCCAGCGGTGTTGCCCGGTGAGATATTAAGTACAGAACAGATCCGACACATTCTTCACACACTTGACAAAGGTGGGCGGGTCCGAGGCTTGACCCCCGGTTTCCCCCCAGGTCTGCACGTGATAAAATAATAGTAAATATCAGGGCTGTTGATAAACCATAAAATGGGTGATGGAAGGCGGTTCCTCCCAAGGGATCCTTGATTCGAAGTGAAGATTGACCCTCGGCATTACCATTTCAATGGAGGTCGTGCCCCAGGCACCACCCTTCCGATGGGCTGAAGCTCTGGAATGAGAGCGGGTCGACGTAAATTACAGCACTTCTAGGATGCTAGTTCCCTGGTTGCTTTCGTCACTTGGTGTATCGGAGCGGATCGAATAGGATCTTTCCGCTTAAATAGGGCGAATCAACACGCTCGGCTTAGATTAATAAACTATGGAGGAGCGCTGTGAAAGGTTGCTTTATTACGCTTGAGGGACCTGAAGGTGCGGGGAAGTCCACGCAGGTCACACGGCTTCAATCTTATCTGGAAAAATGCAGAATCCCCTGTGTAACCACTCGTGAACCAGGGGGGACTTCGATAGGGGATCGGATTCGGGAGATCCTGTTGGACCCTGGAGCAAGGGAGATGTCTCTGCGGGCAGAGATGCTCCTGTATGCCGCTTCCCGGGCACAATTGGTGGAGGAAGTTATTCAGCCCGCCCTTGCAAAGGGGGAGACGGTACTCTGTGACCGGTATGTGGATTCCAGTATGGTATATCAGGCATACAGTGCCGGTGCAAACCCGCAGGATGTGCTACAGGTCAACGAGGTGGCCATCCAGGGGCTGATTCCCGATCGGACTTATTTGCTGGACCTCCCTTTGCAAGAGAGTATTCGCCGTTTGGAAAACAGGGGAATTTCGAGGGACCGCATCGAATTAAAAGGACAAGCTTATCATCAAAAGGTGAGAGACGGGTTCCATCATCTGGCCACTCTTCACCCGGAGCGGTTTTGTATCATCGATGGTACCCTTTCCGCCGCCGAGGTTTTCCGCCGAATCGTGGTGGATCTTCAGAAAACGCTGGGTGACAAAATTCCCTTGCGGGAGGATGGTTCAGGATGAGGATGGTAATTGCGGTGGTTCAGGATCAAGACAGCAACCGCTTGTCCGATGCCTTGGTGAAAAATAATATCCGGGCTACCAAACTGGCCAGTACCGGGGGCTTCCTCAAATCCGGCAACACCACCTTTTTGATTGGAATCGAAGATGATCGGGTGGATGGGGTTTTACAAATTATCAAGGAGAATTGTAGCTCCCGGAAACAGCTGATGTCACCGATCTCTTCCATAGGGGGAAATCCGGACTCCTATGTTCCTTATCCGGTGGAAGTGGAGGTGGGCGGTGCCACCGTCTTTATCCTTCCCGTTGATCGGTTTGCGCAGTTTTGAAGGAGAAAACGGGGGCTGAACATGTCTTTTGCAGAGATTCGTGGACAGGACCAGGTGATGCAGTTACTGAAAAACGCTTTGAAGAATGAAAGGGTTGCCCACGCCTATTGTTTTGCGGGTCCGGAAGGCGTTGGAAAGAAAAAGGCTGCCATCGAATGGGCCAAGGCACTCAATTGTGAAAATCAGGATCAAGCACCTTGTGATCATTGCCGATCCTGCAGAAGGATCGGCAACGGAAATCATCCTGATATCACCATACTGGAACCCGATGGATCCTCTATCAAAATCGGACAAGTTCGGGAACTGCAACGGAGGTTTTCCTTCTCCCCACCTGATGAGGTCACCCGAGTGGTGATTCTGCATCAGGCAGAGACACTCACCCTGCAGGCGGCCAATAGTCTTTTGAAGTTTTTGGAGGAACCTGTGACCCGGATGGTGGCTGTTCTCATCACGGAACAGATTCATTCCCTCCTTCCCACGATCCTCTCGCGTTGTCAATTGCTCCGCTTTCGTCCTCTGCCTCCGGCATGGATTGAATCTTCGTTGGTAGATACTGGAGTTGACCCGGCCTATGCGCGGATTGCGGCCCACTTGGTCTCCGGGGTGGAGGCTGCGGAAAGATTAGCAAGGGGCGACAAATTTGCTCCTGTTTGCGAGCGAATGATAAGATGGATGGGGGAGATCCCCTCCGGCAAATCGAATCCACTGGTGGAGATCCAGACGGTTTGGTTGGCTGACTTTGACTCGGGAGAGATGAATCTTTTGTTGGATCTGTCTCTTTTGTGGTTGAGAGACTTGCTACATGAGCGTTTGGGTGTCATCGGAGATTCGGTCTTCGCCGGATGGAAGGAATCTCGTCAGCACCAAGCGTCCCGCTGGACTCTCTCTAGCTTGCTCAATGGGATGGACGCGGTGATTCAGGCTAGGCAAGCTTTGGCTGGACCCGTTCAACCCCAAGCAGTTTTGGAGAGGATGGTGCTGTCTATGCAAGGGGGACCCAAACATGTTGTCAGTCGTAGGCGTCCGTTTCAGACAAGCGGGTAAAATATATTATTTTGATCCTGGCGATTTGGCGATCCAGAGGAATCAATCTGTGATCGTCGAAACCGTTCGTGGTATCGAATTTGGGACGGTGGTCATCGGCATCCGCCACGTGAGCGAAGAAGAGGTGGTTTTGCCTTTAAGGCCGGTACTCCGGACGGCCACTCCAGAAGATGTGGAACAGATGGAGACCAACCTGAAGGCGGCGGGGGAGGCTTTATCCATCTGTGAAGAAAAGATACAAAACCACGGGTTGGAGATGAAACTCGTGGATGCGGAGTACACCTTCGACCGGAACAAAATCATCTTCTACTTCACCGCAGATGGCCGGGTTGATTTTAGAGAGCTGGTCCGTGATTTGGCATCAGTATTCCGGACTCGAATCGAATTACGTCAAATCGGGGTTCGGGACGAAGCCAAAATGCTTGGTGGAATTGGACCCTGTGGCCGGGTTTTGTGCTGTTCGTCCTTTTTGGGGGATTTTGAACCGGTATCGATTAAAATGGCGAAGGATCAGAATCTCTCCTTGAACCCGGCTAAGATCTCCGGTTTATGCGGTCGCTTGATGTGTTGTCTCAAATTTGAAAATGACACCTATGTAGAGGCCAAGCAGTTGATGCCGGATGTCGGTACCCGGGTCACCACTCCGGAAGGTGACGGTCGGGTGGTGGTATTAAATCTGTTGGAACGTCGGGTACAGGTCGAGCTGGCCGAATCGGGCCGGAGGGTGGAACATCCGGCAGAAGTCGTGAAAGCCCAGGTTTAGATGAACCAACCATCCTTGGGGACCTGACGGAGAGAGCCTCATGTTCCTGGGCGATCCTGAACAGACAGCGGGTGATTGAGGTGGGGGGCTTGGACAAGCGGGCCATTTTATCCCGGATGACCCGGATTGAAGACCAAATCGGAGAATTGTATAAAGAACTGGGTGGTTTGAAGCTGGAAATTGTTCAAATGCTGGAGGAAAATACACGGTTGGTTTTGGAAAATGAGGCATTGAAGGAACAAATGGAACAGAAACAAACAGGGAAACCGGAATCCGATTCCCAGGAGATCGCCGGTGAGGGACATGACAATTTGGCACGTCTCTATCACGAGGGATTTCATATTTGCAATGTCCATTACGGGAGCATGCGCGAAGATGGTGACTGCTTGTTTTGCCTCTCCTTCTTGAACAAAACATCTCAGGAGGATGACTGAAGTGCCGGTGCTACCGGCACTTTCTTTCTGCTTCAGATGGAGTTGAGGAGATCATTGGAAAGAAACTATGTGGTCTACATACTGGAATGTGGCGATGGCACACTCTATACCGGAATCACCAACAATCTAAAACAACGGCTTAGGCAACATCGACAGGGAACCGGAGCAAAATACACACGGGGCAGAGGGCCTTTCACTCTGAAATGGTTAGAAACAGGAATCACCCGTTCCCAAGCTCTGCGGCGGGAGTGGGAGATCAAACAGTTGAGCAGGGCACAAAAGATGGAACTGATTCAAAGGAGGACGCAGGGTGAAGGGACAAAAGAGTTTTGAATTTGAGGGCGGCGTGTTGTATGTGGTGGGCACACCGATCGGCAATCTGGGAGATTTGAGTGAACGGGCCAAGCAGATACTGACGGAAGTGGATCTGATCGCCTGCGAGGATACACGGCATACACGGAAACTTTTATCCCATCTGGGGATTTCGAAGGCGATGACCAGTTATCACGAACATAATCGTTTGGCCCGTCTTTCCTCACTTCTCAACCGGTTACAGGAGGGAGAAAACATCGCATTGGTGAGTGATGCGGGGATGCCCGGGATTTCCGATCCGGGAGAGGAGCTGATTCGCGAGGTGGTACAGGCGGGAATGCCTGTAATCCCTGTTCCGGGTCCAAATGCGGCTCTGAGTGCCTTGGTCGCCTCGGGGATTAAGCCGCAACCTTTTCTGTTTATCGGATTTCTCCCCAGAAATGCAAAAGAACGGAGGGCAGAATTGAACAAATGGAAAGAAACGCCCGCCACCTTGATCTTCTACGAGGCACCCCATCGAATTCAGCCGATGTTGAAGGATGTGTTGGAGGTGTTGGGCGATCGCCAAGCCGCCCTGGCCCGCGAACTGACGAAAAGGCACGAAGAGTGGATGAGAGCCCCTCTTTCTGTATGTCTCCGACTGTTGGAAGAGAGAAAGCCTCGGGGAGAGTGGACGGTGGTGGTGGAGGGGGCGCCTGCCGGTGGGAACCAGGTGGAAGAAGAACCGAATGTCACCTGGTGGCGAGCTTTGACGGTAAGGGAACATGTCGATTGGCATATTCACCGGGGAAAAAGCAAAAAAGAGGGCATCCAAGCGACGGCGGCAGAACGCTCTCTTCCCAAGCGGGAAGTGTACAATGAGTATCACCGGGAGATGGATTCATGATCGAGGGGAGGTCTTTTTCCTTCTCTCGATTTCATTTTTCCCAAAAGGAATGAGGCCCTTGGATATAAAATGTATAAAAGGTATGAAGTCCTGTCTAGTTCATTATGTATAATGCAGGACGAATCATAAATATTTGCAATACTAAATTCCTGGGGGTGTACAAAAAAATGAAAGCGCTATTGGGGAAACTGCAGCAGATTGGTAAGGCATTGATGTTGCCCATCGCGGTGATGCCAGCAGCGGCCTTGTTGATGTCATTGGGTGTATTGATCAACACTTTTTCCGAACAGTTGTCCATGCCTTGGCTAGCCGAGGTGGGAAACACCATGACTACCGGTGCTGACGGGATTCTGGGCTTTCTTCCGATCCTGTTCGCCGTAGGTGTGGCCATCGGTTTAAGTAACAGCGCCGGGGCTGCTGGCCTGGCAGCAGTGGTCGGTTATATGGTGCTTAATTCCATCGTGGGGATGAATGCCCCGGCTCCGGACAATCCGGCGTGGCAGGTCAAAATCGACCAGATGGGGGTCCTGGGTGGGATTATCACCGGCTTGGTTACGGCCTATCTATACAAACGATTTCATGATATCCGACTACCGGATTGGCTGCAGTTTTTCGGGGGGAGCCGTTTTGTTCCCATCATCACAGCATTCGTCATGTTTTTGTTGGGGATCCTGTTTCGTTTTATCTGGCCGCCTATCCAGGATGTGATCGAAGCAGCCGGTAACGGGGTGATCGGTGCCGGTGCAGTGGGAATGTTCGGTTACGGATTGTTGAATCGACTCCTGATTCCCTTGGGTCTTCATCACATTATCAATACTCTGGTCTGGTTCCAGCTGGGTAAATTTGAGAACTCCGCCGGGGATATAGTGACAGGGGATCTTTATCGTTTCTTTGCCGGGGATCCCACAGCGGGTACCTTTATGGCTGGCTTCTTCCCAATCATGATGTTTGCCTTGCCGGCAGCCTGTCTGGCTATGGTTCACGAAGCCAAACCTTCTCGGAAGGCAGCGGTAGCCGGGGTGCTTGGAAGTGTGGCGCTCACCTCCTTCTTGACGGGGATCACGGAGCCGATTGAATTTCTTTTCATGTTCCTGGCCCCCGTTCTCTATCTGATTCATGCGATATTGATGGGGACGTCCATGGCTTTGATGTATTTGCTGGATGTGAAACACGGTTTTGGATTTTCTGCCGGATTGATCGATTATGTGGTCAATTTCCATCTTTCCACTAAGGGCTGGCTCATCATTCCAGTCGGTTTGGGTTTTGCCCTGCTTTACTACATCATATTCCGCTTCGCCATCCGCAAATTCAACCTGCCCACTCCGGGAAGGGAAGAGGAGGAAGATGATAAGGGAGAAGCGGAAAGCTCAAAGGATCCGAAGGAAGTGGAAATCTCAAATAAAGCAGATGCTTCCGATGATCTGGAGGTTTTGGCCGGAGAGGTATTAGAGGCCATCGGCGGCAAGGAGAATATTGAGGATTTGGATGCTTGCATCACCCGGCTTCGGATGACCCTGAAAGATGACAGCAAATTGGATCAGAACCGACTGAAGAAATTGGGGGCATCAGGAGTGATCCGTGTGGGAGCAGGAAATTATCAGGCAGTATTCGGCACTCGCTCTGAGTTGCTCAAAGAACGAATTTTGAGTCAAATAGGACGTGAGGGCTGATCGTCGCAGGAATTGTCGAAAATATAAAATGTATATAATTTCAAAAGGGACCTCTCTCTAGGAGGTCCCTTTTGAAATGGAGCACCACACCGTATGTTTTGGCAAAATCATCTGTGGGAAGAACGCTTTATACTAACAGAAATATCAGGCTTTGACGCCTTCTTCCTCTTTCAGCAGTTCAAACATTTCTTCGATACATTTCTTGCTGACCACCTTGTTTTTATAACGGACGGTCTCATCCACTTCACCTGTAAAAATGCATGCCGGTTCGTATTTTTTCAACACGATTCGTTCGCCGTCGACATAAATCTCCAGGGCGTCTTTTTCTCCGATTCCCAGGGTACGTCGCAGTTCGATGGGGATGACGACACGACCTAACTCATCAACTTTGCGGACAATTCCGGTAGATTTGAGCATTGCGAATTTCCCCTCTCAGTTTTTAGTCTATATTTGGTCTTGGTCTCGCAACCGTCAAAATTCGACAGTAACGACATCAAAATTATCATACCAGCGATTCCCATAACAGTCAATATAACAGACCGCAATGATATAGATTTTTTTTGGAACTTTGTTTTCTGTCAGATCCGGGGGGTTTTAACTGCCCTTTGCCGTTTGCGGGGGAGGCTTTTTCAAGTAGAATGAGAAAAGAAAGGAATGGCGGATGGATAATATCCGTGTGTATGGATCAGAGGGGGGAGTGGAATTGCTTTTGCTGTCTGAGGTGTTGAAGCAAAAGCTGGAGGAGACCAACAGGGATCTACGACGGGTGTATCCCCCAGATGTATTCAATCGAGATCAAATTCGAGAACGGTTGCAGTCAATCGGTCACATGGATCTGGCAGGGCGATGGGATGGAGAGCAGCTAAAAAAGTGGCTGGGCCAGGAGACCCTGGTAGGGGTGGACGGCTCAGTCAATACCACCCCTGGGACCCATCCTCATACTCTCTCTGTATTCCAGGCTTTGGCCAAAGGAACCCGAGGAGAGGAAAAATGGTCTGCCGATCTGTATACTCCCTTGTTGGAAAAAGAGGAGGAAGAGGGGGAGGAAGGTCAACTGGCCCGGGAGGCGAAACACCGGGGCAGATTGTTAGCCGGGTTGGAGATCCAGGTAGCTCTTTATGCTATCCGTAACTGGACTCCGCGGGTGGTGATGATGGATGGCTCACTCCTCCATTTTTTGATCGACCATGCCGAAGGGTGGGATGAGTTGGTAGAGGTGGCGGAACAAGCGGGTGTTTTGTTGGTAGGGGTCACCGAAGAGATCGGCACCAAGAGCTTGGCTCGCGCCTTGTTCCCGGAACAAGGCAATTACTCCGATCGTGAGATTCTGTTCGGGGTGATGAAACCAGGAGAGGCTTATATTTCCCCTGAGATGGATCCTGCTGGGACCGGTTTGTGGAAAACGGTTCTCTCTCCTGCAAAACACCCGCAACCAGTGGGCGTGGATGGTCTATTAAGCCAGTCAGATGCCCGAGAGGATTTGGTTCGACTGGTTCATACGCTCACGCCGGCTCAAGGGCGGGGTATTCCTCTCTGGCTGGATATCGTCGATCAAGAAGTGAGAGTGACAGATGCTCTGGTACAAGCCATGGTGGAGCAATACATCGATCCGGATCTTCGTCACCGGCTGTTGGTTCCCAAACGAAGCGACCGGATCTTGTGATATGGAGAGGAGGACTGGATCCCTTGCAAGTGGTGGGCGTGACGACGCAACAGGAAGTCTATGTGGCATCCAAAGACCGCAAATTTCGCATCAATGAAATCTTGGTGATCGAGGATGAGAATTTGGGGGACCCCCAGGGAGAAGTGGTGGAGACCCTGTCCTATAATCGCTTGATCCCCATGGGGTTGGACAAGTCCATCATCGATACAGAAGTGATTCGCTCCTTGGAGCAAATCGGATATGATATCGGATCCGATGAGGTGAATCTGGCCAAACTGCGGCTGTTTTCCGAGGCCCCCCATCCGGTCCGAACGGGGTGTGCCGTACGGGCGCCGCTGTTTGATGAAGTGCGCCACCTATTGGTGAAGACCACTCCCGATCAAGGCTTGGTGTTGGGGGAGATCCGGGGGACGGAATCCTTGGGCGAAAGCGTGGACGATGACCTGCGGGACCGTGTGTATCTGTTGGAGGAAGGAGGTCTTCGTCCCCAAAGGGGGGTTCCTTTCCTCTTTGATATTCAATCGATGCAGCAATATCCCCATATCGGGGTCTTCGGAGGTTCTGGTTCGGGGAAATCCTTCGGGCTGCGGGTTGTGCTAGAGGAAATGATGAAGCTGGCGATTCCCACCCTAGTGTTCGATCCTCATTTTGAAATGCAATTCGGGGACATCGCCTCTGACTTTGCAGAGAGGGCACCTTCCTTTGGAGAGCGGTGGCGGGCGGTGCAAGTGGGAAAGGAGGTGGGGATTCGTTTTACCGATCTGAATACCCGGGATGTGGTGAGTCTGGTCGGGGCCGCCGGTGGACACCTGTCGGAATCGATGGTCAACGTGGTGCAAAGCTTGCACCGGCGTCGAGATGATTTCACTACCTTCAGTGATCGGCTCAACAATGTGGCCCAAGCGATTGAAGAGGGGGCTCAGGGATTGAACCGGCGGCTTCGGGAGGAGGATTTAACCCCGACAGATGTAGAGCGAACCAAAGACCTCCTCGACTTGCATCAACAGTATGGAAGCCTCCCTCTGGCCTCCCTGAAGGGGGTTCAGTGGCGTCTTAACCGTTTGGAGAAGGCGGGTCTGTTTCAGAAGGATATTCATCCCATCGAGGAAGGGCTGGAGCAGGGACGACTGGTTGTCGTCCAAGGAGATTCCTGGATATTGCAAGTGTTCTCCACCTATGTGATCGGATCTCTCTATCGGAAGCGGAGGGAGTACAAAGATGCCCGGATGAATGGAGAGGAGGGAACCTTTTTCCCGCCTTTTGTTATTGTGACCGACGAAGCTCACAATTTTGCCCCCAAAGGGGTGGATTCTCCTCCCAAAGCGGTTTTGAAAGAGATTGCACAGGAAGGGCGGAAATACGGTGCATTTCTGATCTTGGCCACACAGCGGCCCACCCTCTTGGATGAAACGATCACTGCCCAGCTCAACACCAAGTTTGTCTTTCGTACTGTCAGAGGAACGGATATCGCCACCTTGCGAGAAGAGACAGATCTGACTGCTGAGGAGGGAAAACGTCTCCCTTATTTGCGGTCCGGGGATGCGTTCATCTCTTCCGCTGTTTTTGGCCGGACGGTCTTTGTCCGAATTCGGGCGGCTTATACCCGCAGTCCTCATGTGACCAATCCCTTTGACGAATTAAAACAGGTCCATGCAGAGCGGGAAGAGCGCATTCTCGATACGATTGAGGATCGCTTGCCCTTCTTCGACACCGATTTGGTGGAGACGGTGGGGCTGATCAACCGGGAGTGCGGTCTCGATTGGGGTGTGAATCGATTGAAGCAAGAACTGAACGATTTGGTGGAAGCCGGCCGGATTCGGAAGCGGGAGTCCCCTTTGGCCACTTGTTATGACAGAATCTGAAGTGAGGGTGGAGGCTTTGGATTTCTATTGATCAAATGTCCCCGATTTGTCTATAATGGATATTAAATCTGAATTCAAACATTCGCAGACGGGGAAGAGTAACCCGTAAGCACTCATGACAGAGAGCCGGGACAGGTGAAAGCCGGTATGGGAGCGAAGGGTGAAGATGGCCCCTGAGAACTTGTCCCCAAGCCTCAACCGGGTGTGTAAGGACGAGTGTATCCGGCATTAACGGACCAGTGTGATCACTGATGGAGGGCGCCTGCCGCGAGGGGGTGCCAAATGTTGGGTGGTAACGCGTGAGGAAAACCTCTCGCCCCATAACGGGTGGAGGTTTTTTAATTTGTATCAGGGCTGTTGATTAACCATCAAGTGGATGATGGGAACGAAACGACCCTTTCGCTCTTCCCCTTGCCCCATCCCAAAATATTGTTTGAGGGGACGGGGAGGGTGAGACGGCTACGATCTCTTGCCAAGAGCGCAAAGGCTCTTCACCGTCCCACCATCCCGGCCTGATTTCCTGCCTAAAATGTGGCTAATCAACACGCCTCAATTTGTATATCAAGGGAGTGATTCTTCAATGAGCCAGCCTTCTTTTTACATTACGACCCCGATTTATTACCCCAATGACAAATTGCACATCGGACATGCCTATACGACGGTGGCGGGGGATGCTATGGCCCGTTACAAAAGGTTGAGAGGCTATGATGTCCTCTATCTGACCGGAACGGATGAGCACGGCCAGAAAATTGAGCGTCGGGCGAAGGAGCAGGGGATGGACCCTCAGGAATTTGTAGATGGAATCGTCCAGGACATCCGCAAATTGTGGGATGCCTTGGAGATCTCCTACGACGATTTTATCCGGACGACTCAGGATCGGCATAAAAAAGTGGCTCAACAGCTGTTTCAGCGCCTATTGGATCAGGGGGATATCTATTTGGATGAGTACGAGGGTTGGTACTGCACCCCCTGTGAATCCTTCTGGACGGAGCGTCAGCTGGTGGACGGAAAATGCCCCGATTGTCATCGTCCCGTAGAAAAGGTTCGGGAGCAATCCTACTTTTTCCGATTGGGCAAATATGCGGATCGCCTTCTCCAGTATTACGAGGAGAATCCGGAATTTATCCAGCCGGAATCCCGGAAAAACGAGATGATCCAAAACTTCATCAAACCTGGGCTTGAAGATCTGGCTGTTTCCCGAACGACCTTTGATTGGGGGATTCCGGTGCCGGGCCATCCCGAACATGTGATGTATGTTTGGATCGATGCTCTGACCAATTACATCTCGGCTCTGGGTTACGGAACGGAGGAGGATTCCAAATACCAAACCTATTGGCCTGCCGATGTCCACTTGGTGGGCAAAGATATTATCCGCTTCCATACGGTGATCTGGCCCATTCTACTAATGGCTCTGGATCTGCCGCTTCCCAAAAAAGTGTTCGGACATGGATTCTTCCAGATGAAGGACGGAAAAATGTCCAAATCCAAGGGAAATGTGGTGGACCCGCTTCCCCTCATCGACCGCTATGGGCTGGATGTATTGCGTTATTATCTGCTGCGAGAGGTTCCCTTCGGTTCTGATGGCGTCTTTACACCGGAAGGCTTTATCGAACGGGTCAACGCCGATCTGGCCAATGATCTGGGAAATCTGTTGCACCGCACCCTCACGATGGTGCAAAAGTACTCTGATGGAGTGGTGCCTTCGCGCCAGGCAGAGTCGACCCAGGAGGATAAAAAACTGGAACAATTGGCCCAAACAACGGTGCAGAAGGTGGAAGCAGCCATGGAAAAACTGCAGTTCTCCGTGGCGATGATGGCGATCTGGGAACTGGTTCATGGAATCAACCGTTACCTGGAGGAGACCATGCCTTGGGAATTGGCTAAGGATCCTGCCAATCAACCCCGGTTGGAATCGGTTCTGTATCATGGGGTGGAGGGCTTGCGCATGGCAAGTATTCTCATCCAACCTTTTCTGGTGCAGACACCGGCCCGGATGTGGGAGCAACTGGGGATCTCTGCCGGTGAGTTTACTTCCTGGGACAGCCTGTACCGCTTCGGATCCTTCCCAGCCGGTACCCACATCAATAAACAGAAACCTCTCTTTCCTCGACTCGATGTGGAAGAAGAGGCCAAGGAGATTGTGCGGATGATGGGGGGAGTCCCTGTAAATACTGTTAACGATGGAAATGAAGAACCTCCCGCTCAGAAAAGGAAAGAAAGGAAACAAGCCGAGGAGTCGTCTGTGATTTCCATTGAGGATTTCAATCAAGTCGACCTCCGGGTGGCGCAAGTCCGGAGTGCGGAGAAGATCCAGGGTGCCGATCGACTTTTAAAACTGCAATTGGATCTCGGTACCGAAACCCGTCAAGTGGTGGCTGGAGTGGCCCAGCACTATGAACCGCAAGAACTGGAAGGGAAGAAGGTAATCATCGTTGCCAACCTGAAGCCAGTCAAGCTTCGGGGAGAGCTCTCTCAAGGCATGGTGCTAGCCGCCAAGGAGGGGGATCATCTCGTATTGTCCACGGTATCCGGTGACATTCCCAATGGGACCCGGGTGAAATGATGTACCACCCCGCCGAGCTTCCGGCGGGGATCTTTTTCTTCTTAATGGGGATTCTGTGACACAAATTTCCGAGAGCTGGGAGATGTCGGCAGGTACTGGATTGCCGGGAGTCGAAGAAAAGAGAGATCAGGCGTGTTGACTATCCATATTTTGGGTGAAAAATAAGGTTGGGGTGGTGGGACGGTGAAGAGCCTTTGCGCTCTTGGCAAGAGATCGGAGCCGTCCCACCACCCTCGTCCCCTCAAGCATTTACGATGGGGGTAAGGGGAGGAGCGAAAGGGTCGTCGCTTTATGGTTAATCAACAGCCCTGAAGAGAGATCTATAAGAGAGTTTGGAGGGGGTCGGGTTGGGAAAGAAAGCGAGAAAAGCGGTCAATGAATGGTTGACTGCGATCTTGGTAGCAGCGATCTTGATGCTCGTGGTCCGGGTGTTCCTGTTTGCCCCTTATGAGGTACATGGGGAATCGATGTATCCTACCTTCAAAGGGGAAGAACTGTTAATCGTCAATATGTGGATTTATCACGTGTCCGAACCGGAATATGGAGATATTGTGGTTTTTCACACCGATGAGAATCGGGATTTTATCAAACGGGTCGTCGGAAAACCGGGGGATCGCATCACCTTGGAAGGGGGGCGGGTGATTCGAAACGGCAAACCCCTGACAGAACCATATATTCCCAAGGACTCCTTTGCAGGTCCGCAAGTCAAGAGTCGGATGCCGGAGACGGTCGTTCCAAAGGGGCATCTGTTCGTTCTGGGGGATAATCGGCCTAACAGCCGGGACAGCCGAGACCTTGGGGCGATCAAAGTCTCGGAAGTGGTGGGGCGAGCGGATATAAAAGTGAAGCCTTTGAATGATTTCAAGCTCCTATTCGCTGATCCACAAAACAGCTTGTGATAAAGTGGTTATAGGGAGAGTTGTCGATAAACCAGAAAATGGGTGGTGGAAGGGAGTCGTGTGCTGCCCAAACGATCCCTGGAATAGAGGTAGCGCCCAGGCACTACAATCCAAAGGAGCTGAAGCTCTAGATTAAGGAAGCACCTAGGCACTACAATCCAAAGGAGCTGAAGCTCTAGATTAAGGAAGCACCTAGGCACTACAATCCAAAGGAGCTGAAGCCCTGGAATAAAGGTAGCCATCCGACCCGGCGGAGAGTCTTACAAGAGGGTGCCTGAAGTGTTGTGAAAAAACCCTTGACAGGGAGGGTGGGGTTTCACATGGAGGGATTTTGGATCATCAGAAATTTGATGCCGGAATGTGAAACCTCATCCCGAAAACGCGGGTACCACAACGTTTCTAGGGACAACATTCATTTTGTGTTGCTTCCCTCCTGCCCGCCAATGGTCCGAATTGGAGCGGCATGTCTTCACTTCCTTGTAGGAGGGCACAATCTCCCCACCCTAAAATAGGGCTAATCAACAGGCCTGACCATATACAACGATTTCCGTACAAAAGAGACAGGAGGGAGACCGTGCTTTTTGACAGTCATACCCACTTGAATGATGAACAATTTAACTCAGATCGGGAAGAAGTGATCCGACGGGCCCAGGAGCAGGGAGTCACCCGGATCCTCAATGTCGGTTTTAACCGTGAGACCATTGAAGAGACTTTGAAGCTAGTGGAAACTTATGATTTTATGTATGCAGCTGTAGGCTGGCATCCTGTGGATGCTATTCACTGTACAGAGGAGGATCTGGACTGGATCGAATCCTTAACGAATCATCCCAAGGTCGTGGCACTGGGTGAGATGGGTTTGGACTACCACTGGGACGAATCACCGAAGGGAGTGCAAGAGAGTGTCTTCCGCCAACAGATCCGTCTGGCCCGGGAGCTGGACATGCCCATCATTATCCATAACCGGGAAGCGGATGCGGATGTGATCCAGATCCTGCGGGAGGAAAAGGCGGAAGAGGTGGGCGGAGTCATGCATTGTTTCAGTGGGAACTGGGAGATCGCCAGCCAATGTCTGGATATGAATTTTTATATCGGACTGGGAGGCCCCGTCACCTTTAAAAACGCCAAACTCCCCAAAGAGATCGCCGTCCAGGTTCCCCTGGACCGTCTGGTGGTGGAGACTGATGCTCCATACCTTGCACCGCACCCCTATCGGGGCAAGCGAAACGAGTCCGGCTATGTCCGGCTGGTGGCGGAGAAAATTGCAGAGCTGCGGCAGATGCCTTTGGAAGAACTGGCCCGTCAGACTTTTGCAAACGCCAACCGTCTGTTTCGGATCGAGGATGCAGGCTGAACAACGGGGGTGGGTAATCTCCGTTGTGGTTACATAGGAAAAGGGTGGGAATTATTCAACAGCTATCGGTTAAAGAAGTGATTGTCGTAGAGGGACGGAATGATACAGAAGCTCTCCGTCGGGCAGTTCGTGCAGATACCATTGAGACCCGGGGATCGGCAGTAGGTTCCGATGTGATCGCCGAGGTGAAGCGGGCCCTGGATGCGCGGGGGGTGATTATCCTGACCGATCCCGACGGAGCCGGAGAGCGAATCCGACGCATCGTCTCCCGGGAGGTGCCTGGTTGCAAACATGCCTTCATCTCCCAGGAGGAAGCGAGGGGTGCTCACGGACTCGGAGTGGAACATGCCGCTCCGGAAGTGATTCGTCAGGCGTTGGCAAAGGCTCGTCATGAAGCAGGAGAACCGTTTGCCACCGGCGTTTCCTGGGAAAGATATCGGGAGGCGGGGCTGGTCGGTCATCCAAAATCCCGGCTGCTCCGGGAAAAGCTTGCTGTAGCCCTGGGGATTGGATACGGAAACGCCAAGCAATTCTTTCGCCGTCTTCATCTCTTGCACATCACAGCAAAGGAATTTGAAGAAGCGTTGCACAGAGTGGGAGAGGATGAAGAGGATGGATGAAGTCAGGATTGCGGAACGGACACGCCAATTGTTGGCAGAAAAGGGATTGCGACTGAAGAAAAGCCTGGGTCAGCATTTTCTTACAGATCCCCGGATACTGGATCAGATGATCGAGGCCGCGGGACTAGACCCGGAAGCCGGAGTGTTGGAGATCGGCCCAGGGATCGGGGCCCTGACCGAACGGTTGGCGATGGCAGCCGGTCAGGTGGTCGCAGTGGAATTGGATGATCGGCTGATTCCGGTTCTCAGCAGTCTGTTCTCAGAACAACCTCATGTCCATATCCTTCACGGCGATGTGATGAATTTGGATCTGACCAGGCTGTTGCGGGATTACCTGGGGGACTGCCATCGGATCAGTGTAGTGGCCAACCTTCCCTATTATGTCACGACTCCGATCCTGATGCGGTTGTTGGAGGAAAAACTTCCGCTGGATCGGATCGTGATCATGATTCAAAAAGAGGTGGCAGAACGTCTCACCGCTTCCCCTGGAAGCAAAGCCTACGGTTCGATTACGGTTGCCGCTCGGTATTATGCGGAAACGGAATGGGTTACCAAGGTCCCGGCCCATGTTTTTGTCCCCCGCCCCCAAGTGGATTCCGCTGTGATCCAACTGAAGATCCGTGAGCAACCACCAGTGGAAGTTCGGGATGAAGCTTTGTTATTCCGTGTGATCCGGGCGGCTTTCGGCCAGCGGCGCAAGACACTCCTAAATGCCCTGAGTACAGGAGCTGTGCTTGGACAGGAAAAAGCGATTCTCTCTCGGGTGTTGCTGGAGGCGGGGATTGACCCCAAGCGGCGAGGAGAAACCCTATCGCTGGAGGAATTTGCTTTCTTAAGCAACCGACTGGATGAAGTGACGGGGAACTGAACCCACAGGGGAAAACTAGCCGGCAACGCCCGGAACTTCGGAGGCGAATGGAAGTTGCAGTTCTATCATCCACGCAGGGGTCGGATCCGTCTGGAGCAAATGATCTCCGAGATTTATGCCTATATCGATGAAGATCGAAATGCCATTTATAAAATGGTGATCGGGACAGACTCCCAGACCGATCACAAAGAGACACTGTTCGTAACCGCCATCATTATACACCGGGTGGGAAAAGGAGCTCTCTTTTTCTACTCCAAAAAGAAAAGTCGCCCTTTGCTGGATCTCCGTTATCGGATCTACAAAGAGACGGAGTACAGCCTGGATCTGATGGAACGATTGAAAGAAGAAGGTTTTCTGGGGGCTTCTCTGGAGTTGCCGGTGGAAGTTCACCTGGATGTGGGGCGGAAGGGAGAGACCCGAAAACTGATTCAGGAGGTAGTGGGTTGGGTCACCTCGGTGGGATATACCGCCAAGATCAAGCCTGACGCCTACGCCGCTAGCTCTGTGGCGGATCGTTTTACCAAATGAAGCGGTTCAGCGAAGGTTTGTCGATCATGACAAAGTTTTGTCGGGAAGGAACTTTTATTGACAATTACCGGTTTTACCCGTTGACATAGGGCTTAGACCCTTGCTATAATTCACGTTTTGACAATTGCACCTGACTCATGGTATAATCTCTGTGAGTGAGGTGGTCGAGCTAAATGGGTAGGAATGCGCTGTCTGAAATAAAACGGACCTTGGATGGCTATATCGGTCAAAAAATCCGGTTGAAAGCCAACAGTGGACGTCGCAAAACGATTGAACGCAGCGGGGTGCTCGAAGAGACATACCCTTCCGTGTTTATCGTCAAACTGGACGAGGATCAACACTCCTTTGAACGCGTTTCTTACAGTTACGCCGACATCCTGACAGAGACGGTGGAATTGACCGTTTTCCAAGATGAAGGACAAGTCCCCGTTAAATATGTGAAAGATCCCCAACAACAATAATATCTGATATAAATCCGGGCTGACTCATGGCTTGCATGAGTTTCTCATAATCCGATCCCACAGGGTTCGGATTTTTTGTTTACATCTGCTCCGTTTTTCGATATGATGGGGTTGTACATCTTCGGAAACTCAATATGTTGTGTTTATGGGATGCAGGTGCTTCCTTTGGGAAGCTGAAAAGGGAATTCGGTGTAAAGCCGGAGCTGTCCCCGCAACTGTAAATGTGGACGAAACGGTGTGACCACTGCCCTGTCGGGTCCCTGAGGGGGCTGACTGGGCGGGAAGGACCGGACTAGGGTGAAGCATGAGCCAGTAGACCTGCCTGCGTTGTCCTGTATGTTTCCAGTCTTCGGGGGTTGGGACTTGGAAACGGCGGATTCGGTCAAAGAAGACTGATCAGGGGCTTCTGCTGTAAGCCTGCTTATTTCGCCGTGTTCCAAACCTACCAACACCTGGAATAAGGGTGTTTTTTTATTTGCCCTGGAAGAGCTCCCTAGAAGTGTTACCAAAGGATTTGATTCCAACGCTTCTGGCGGAAGATCACTCCAGAGGAAGGCGGAGATGAAATGATCGGAACGCTGTTGTCGACAGAAACGATTCCCCGTGACAGGCAGGCCATGGAAAATTTTCTCCAACCTTTGGTGAGCGACTTTCCCAAACTGGATCTTCAAGAGTACATCGCTCAACAGTTGCGCTCCTTTCGGGAAGGAGATTCTGCGGATCAAATTTCTGACCGGATGATCCTAGACGCCTTGGAACGGGTCAGCAGTGAGGAACCAGATTGGACTTTTGTAGCCTCGCGGATCTATTTGGCGCGGCTTTACGAGGAGGCCTCGCGCCATCCATTCCGTCAAGGGGAACCCTACGGAGATTTTTATGAGTTAATCCAAGTGCTGACAAAATCCAGCGTCTACTCTCCTTTACTGTTGGAAGGCTATACTCGAGGGGAAATCGAGGAATTGGCGACGATCATCCGTCCGGAGCGGGATCGTCTGTTCACCTATGCGGGACTGAGAACCTTGGCTGACCGTTACTTGGCCCGCTCCCAGGCAGGAGAATTGTACGAGCTTCCCCAGGAGCGATTTCTTATCATCGCGATGGTGCTGATGTCCCAGGAAGAAAGAGAGCATCGGATGCATTGGGTACGGGAAGCCTACTGGGCTCTCTCCCATCTGTATATGACTGTAGCCACACCTACCCTGTCCAATGCCGGCAAAAATTTTGGCCAATTATCTTCCTGTTTTGTGGACACGGTGGATGACAGTCTACAGGGGATTTATGACAGCAACACCGATGTGGCCAAGGTTTCCAAAGGAGGAGGGGGTCTGGGTGTCTACCTGGGCAAAATCCGGTCCCGTGGGAGCGATATCAAAGGATACAAAGGGATCAGCTCAGGGGTAATCCCTTGGATGAAACAATTGAACAACACCGCGGTAAGTGTGGATCAGTTGGGACAACGAAAAGGGTCGATCGCGGTCTACCTGGATATCTGGCATCAAGATATTCTCTCCTTTCTCGATGCCAAGCTGAACAATGGAGATGAACGGCTGCGGACCCATGATCTCTTCACCGGCGTGTGTATTCCTGACCTTTTTATGGAGGCAGTGGAGGCCCGGGAAGATTGGCATCTGTTTGATCCGCACCAAGTCCGAAGGGTGATGGGCTGGTCGCTGGAAGATTTTTATGATGAGGAACCGGGAGAAGGCAGTTTCCGGGAGAGATACGCAGCCTGTGTACAGCATCCGGGTTTGGACCGGACTACGGTCCCGGCAATTGAATTGATGAAGCGGATCATGGTTTCCCAGTTGGAAACAGGTACGCCCTATATGTTTTATCGAGATGAAGCGAACCGCAAAAACCCCAACAGTCATGCTGGGCTGGTCTACTGCTCCAACTTGTGTACTGAGATCATGCAGAATATGAGTCCGACACTGTTGCGGGAGGAGCGCGTGGAAGACGGGAAGATCCTGATCACCAAGGAACCCGGCGATTTTGTTGTCTGTAACCTCTCCTCCATCAATCTGGGGCGGGCGGTGACTGACGGAGTGTTGAAACGATTGATTCCGGTTCAGGTGCGGATGTTGGACAATGTGATCGATCTGAACACGATCGAAGTTCCCCAGGCGAGAATCACTAACCAAAAATATCGGGCGATCGGATTAGGTACCTTTGGATGGCATCATTTGTTGGCTCTCAAAGGGATCCGCTGGGAATCGGAGGAGGCGGTCCACTATGGGGAAGAGCTATACGGAGAGATCGCTCAGCTCACGATTCGAGCCTCCATGGAATTGGCCCGGGAGAAAGGTGCTTATTCGCTCTTTGAAGGGAGCGACTGGCAGACCGGAGCCTATTTTGCAAAAAGGGGATTGCAGGAGGAGCCCTGGCGCAGCTTGGCGGAGGAGGTCCGCCGTTATGGACTGCGCAACGCTTGGCTGATGGCGGTGGCTCCCAATGCGAGCACTTCTCTGATCGCTGGTAGTACCGCTTCCATCGATCCTGTGTTTCGCCGGGAATACAGCGAAGAGAAGAAAAATTACAAAATACCGGTTACTGCGCCGGATCTCACCCCGGAGACCAGCTGGTATTATAAACCGGCCCATGAGATGGACCAACGCTGGAGCCTACGACAGGCAGCGGCCCGTCAACGCTATATCGATCAGTCTCAATCCCTGAATCTGTATGTGCGTCATGACATCAAAGCCCGAGATCTGCTGGATCTGCACCTGACCGCCTGGAAGTTGGGTCTGAAAACCACCTACTACTTACGGTCCACAGCGACGGATTATGTAGACGATTGTGAGAGCTGTTCCAGCTGAGGAGGGAAAAACCATGAAAAAACGTAAACTGTATGATCCGATCGCACCCAATGCCAGCACTGGGATCATCAATGGGCAATCTTCCAATGTATTGAACTGGGATGATTGCCGCTTCCCTTGGGCGTATCCTCTGTACAAGAACATGCTGTCCAATTTTTGGACTCCTTTTGAAATCAATATGTCGGAAGACATCAAACAGTGGGGGCGATTAACGGAAGAAGAACAAGTCGCCTTTAAAAAAATCATCGGACTGCTGGCTTTTCTCGACTCGATCCAGACCGATTATTCATCAAGGGTGGCCGATTATTTGACTGATTCCAGTCTGTCGGCCTTGATGACGGTGCTTTCTTTTCAGGAAGTCGTCCATAACCAATCTTATTCCTATGTCCTTTCCTCCCTTGTAAACCGGCAGGAACAAGAAGAGGTGTTTGAATACTGGAAGCACGATCAAGTCCTACGGGAACGGAATGAATTTATTGTGGATGGGTATCAGGATTTTGTGGATAATCCTGAACCGCTCACATTACTCCGTTCTATCGTTTTTGATGTGATTCTGGAGGGGCTCAACTTTTATTCTGGGTTCACCTTTTTCTACAATCTGGCCCGTCACCAGAAGATGGTTTCCACCTCCACCATGATCAACTATATCAACCGGGATGAGCAACTTCACGTCCGACTGTTTGTTCAGATTTACCAGCAACTGTTACAGGAGTTTCCCGAATTGGACACGGAGGAAAGCCGGAACTTTGTGACCGAAGCTTTTCGGCGGGCGGCGGAATTGGAGATTCGGTGGGGGGAAACGGTTCTCGGTGATCGCTTCGACGGGATTCGGCCGGATGAGCTCCGGGCCTATATCCGTTTTATGGCGAACAAACGCGCTCATGAACTGGGGGCGGAACGGCCCTTCGAAGGATATCGCAAGAATCCCATGCGATGGGTGATCGCCTATCAGGATGTCAACCGGGGGAAACAGGACTTTTTTGAAGGGAAATCCCGCCAGTACAGCAAGGTTTCCTCTGACAACGGGTTTGACGATTTGTAAGTCTTTAGTCAGGATGTAAAGAGTAGATCACATCAGGGGTGCGTCCTTCCCGAATCCAATCGAGCGAGGAAAGGAAGGCATTGGATGGGCAGAGATCATCAGTTGAGTCCATACTAAGGTTGCCCGGCCGGAGAAGGAAAGGGAGGAGTCAGATGGCACGGCGGGGAATCATGTCGGAAGACTTGAAGATCGAATTGGCCAAAGAACTAGGCTTTTATGATGTGGTTCAGCGCGAAGGCTGGGGCGGAATCAAGGCTCGAGATGCGGGGAATATGGTGAAACGGGCCATTGAGCTGGCCGAAGAGCGTATGGCGAATCGATGAACCTGCAACTGACATTCACTGGATTCTGACACGGAGTCAGGATACCTCAACGGATCCGGTTATGGGCACGGGCGGGGAACTTTCCCCGCCCGTTTTCTTTGCTTTTATGGGATATATGCACATGATACAATAGTAAAGCCAACTTACCTTCTTTTTTTGGGTTGGAACAGGGTGCGGAAAGGGGGGGCGAAATATTGGATGTCTCTGTAAAGGCACCGGCCAAAATCAATTTGACGCTGGATGTCTTACATAAGCGAGCGGATGATTATCACGAATTGGAGATGTTGATGACCACCATCGACCTTTACGATCGCATCGATTTAACCGAAACTCGGAGCGGGATCACATTGGATAGCACATCAGGCTTTGTGCCCTTCGATGACCGAAACCTGGCTTACCGAGCGGTGGCGTTGGTGAAGAAGCGGTTTGGGGTTCAAAAGGGGATCCATATCGGTATCCGAAAAAATATCCCGGTAGCGGCGGGGCTGGCCGGTGGTAGTAGCGATGCAGCGGCCACTTTAAAAGGGCTGAACCAGTTATGGGACTTGGGCTTGACCGTGGAGGAGATGGCGAAGCTGGGTTTGGGGCTGGGTTCAGATGTTCCCTTTTGTGTCTATGGCGGAACCGCAATCGCCCGGGGACGGGGGGAAGAGATCACCCCTGTGGCTCCGCCGCCGCCCTGCTGGGTGATTTTGGCCAAACCTCCCCACGGGGTGTCTACGGCGGAAGTATTTGCAGCGTTTCAACTGGAGCGGGTAGAGGAACGTCCCCAGTTGGATCGAATGTTGAAAGCTTTGGAGCAGAGGGATTTTAACGGTGTCTGTCATGAATTGAGCAATGTGTTGGAAAGTGTAACGCTGGTTCAATATCCCAAAGTTCACCGATTGAAGGAAAAGATGATCGCCTTCGGAGCCCAGGGTGTTTTGATGTCCGGCAGTGGACCGACAGTCTTTGCTCTCGTTCAGAAGGAAAATCTAGCCCGGCGGGTAGTTAACGGTCTCCGTGGATTTTGTCGGCAAGTGATCGCAGTTCGGCTACTGGGCGGCCTGGAGCGGTCTTCCCTTGATAAAAAGCGGTTGAAGTGATATGTTTCACATCAAATATTCGGATTTTGCGGAGGGTAGCATGAAGAAGTGGAAGCGTAGTGCACGCTTGGTGGATATGAGCCATCGATTGCTCCGGAATCCCCATCGTCTGATCCCTCTGACCTATTTTGCGGATCGATACCAGGCGGCCAAATCTTCCATCAGCGAAGATTTGGGGATCATCCAAGAGGTTTTTCAAAGTGAAGGCTCCGGTGAACTGGAGACAGTTGCCGGCGCCGCCGGTGGCGTCCGGTTTCTTCCCCGGGTGAATCGCGGGGTGGCGGGGGAACTGGTGGATACGCTCTGCCAGCAATTGTCTGATCCGGGGCGGATCCTTCCGGGAGGCTATTTATATCTGTCCGACTTGTTGGGGAACACGGCAATGGTCCGGGAAATCGGGCGCGTCTTCGCTTCCGTTTTTTGTGACAGTGGGGCAGAAGTGGTCGTGACGGTGGAGACCAAGGGGATCCCGCTGGCTTATGCCACAGCGGATCATCTGGGTTTGCCGGTGGCGATCGTTCGTCGGGATAGTCGAATCACGGAGGGTTCCGTCGTTACCATCAATACCGTCTCCGGCTCCAGCAAACGCTTGGGAAGTCTGTCACTGTCCCGGCGCAGCCTGAATGAAGGGGTGCGGGTGCTGATCATTGACGACTTTATGAAAGCGGGGGGAACGGTTCAAGGCATGATCGACCTCATGAATGAATTTCATGCGCAAGTGTCGGGGATTGGTGTGATGACAGACACGCTACTGGAAGAGCGGTTGGTGGAAAATTATATTTCCCTGACGACAGTGGCGGAGGTGGATGTGAAGAAAAGAGAAATCAAAGTGGTACCTGGAAATCTCTTGGAACAGGGAGGATGGACTTATGGACAAAATACAGACTGATCGTGCGCCCCAAGCCATCGGACCTTATTCTCAGGCTGTCCGGACGGGGGGCTTTGTCTTTGTTTCAGGACAGATCCCGCTGACGCCAGAGGGGGAGCAGGTGACAGGCGACGTGGAAGAACAGACCCGACAGGTATTGACCAATCTAGAAGAGATATTAGTTGCGTCGGGAAGCGGTTTAGAGCAAGTGGTGAAAACTACGATTTTCCTGAAGGATATGAATCATTTTCAACAGGTGAACGAAGTTTATGCCCAGTTTTTCGGTGAGTTTCGTCCGGCGCGGGCCTGTGTCGAGGTTTCTCGACTGCCAAAGGATGTGTCCGTAGAGATCGAAGCGGTAGCCCTCGTAAAAAATTCGTGATTTTTCAGCGAAATTCTTGGCATTAACTTGCAGGGAAACCACCATCCATGTGGAATATGTGAAGTACATCATCTCTGGAAATGGGTGGTGAAGAAGGTTGGAAATTACGGATGTTCGACTTCGCCGGGTCACTCGTGAAGGAAGAATGCGGGCGATCGCTTCGATTACGATCGACGGCGAGTTTGTGGTGCATGATATCCGGGTGATTGACGGCAACAATGGCATGTTTGTGGCCATGCCGAGCAAGAGAAGGCCGGACGGGGAATTCAGGGATATCGCACACCCCATCTCGCCGGATTCCCGGGAAAAAATCGAAATGGCTGTCCTGAGTGAATACCACCGGGCCGGTGAAGAGGTAGATCCTGCGGTGGAGGGGAGTGCATAGTCCGCCACCGGAATCTATCGCCCGGCCGGAGTTGGATTCAGACAGAAGAAGAAAAGCATGACGACGACAGGGAGATCCGGCTGATCCCTGTCGCTTTTTTTGTTTACCCCTTGGCTACTTGTGGTTCTTGCAATGACGGTACCTTTGGGATATAGTCGGATGTGGAGTTTTGATAGAATATCGGGGGGCTTCTCTCTGATGGAAAATTTATTTGCCGTCGTTTTGGCTGCGGGCAAAGGAACCCGCATGAAGTCCAAGAAGCACAAAGTGTTGCATCCGGTTTGCGGGAAGCCGATCATCGATCATATTATCGAACTGTTGATCGACCTCGGAACCGACGAACGCGTCGTCATTGTAGGGTATCAAGGGGAAACCGTTGCGAATCACTTAGAAGGGCGAGCCTCTTTGGTCCGTCAGGATCAACAGTTAGGCACTGCCCATGCTGTCATGCAGTCAGCGCCGTTGCTGGCGGACAAGGACGGGGTGACCTTGGTGATGAACGGAGACCATCCGCTGTTTACCCGGAGGACCCTGGCCCAACTGGTTCAGTCACACCGGGAAAGCGGTGCCGCTGCCACGATCTTGACGGCGGTGCTCCCAGATGCTACCGGGTACGGTCGCGTGATCCGCAGAAGTGACGGGACCGTGGACCGGGTGGTGGAACACAAGGATGCAACTGCAGAAGAACGGAAGGTGCAGGAGATCAGCACAGGAACATTTTGCTTCGATAACCGACTTTTGTGGGATGCGCTTTCAAAAGTGAGCAATGATAATAAGCAAGGAGAGTATTACCTGCCGGATGTGATTGGTATCCTGAATCAGGAAGGCCATCCGATTGGAGCCCAGGCGATGGCGGATCCGGCAGAGGCCGGGGGAGTCAACGATCGGATCCAACTGGCGGCGGCGGAAAAAGTGATGCAAAGACGCATTCTCCATGAACATATGATGGAGGGTGTCACCATCACAGACCCGGACAACACCTATATTGAGGCGGGTGTGGTAATCGGTGAAGATACGGTGATCCACCCAGGAAGTATTCTCCGGGGGCGAACCCGGATCGGCACCGATTGCGTCATCGGCCCTTATGCGGAGTTGACGGATTTAGAAGTAGAGGATGGAGGAATCATCCGCCATTCTGTCCTGCAAGGAAGCCAAGTGAAAAAGCAAGCTACAGTGGGCCCTTACACTTATGTGCGCCCCGGCTCCACTCTTGGGGAAGAGAGCAAGGTGGGCTGTTTTGTGGACGTGAAGAACACATCCCTCGGTAGAAAAAGCAAGATTTCCCATTTGGGATATGTGGGGGATGCCCAGGTGGGGGAAGAGGTCAACATCGGCTGTGGTGCCATAACTGTGAACTATGATGGAAAGAATAAACACCAGACGGTGATCGAAGACGGCGCCTTTGTCGGATGCAATGTCAACATGGTGGCACCAGTTACGATTGGCAAGGGAGCCTATGTCGCAGCAGGCTCCACCATCCACCGAGACGTTCCGGAAGATGCACTGGCCATTGCCCGGGAACGCCAGACCAATAAACCCGAATACGCAAAAAAACTTCGTCAAAAAGGCTGAACATGAACTGATATTTCTTAATATGGCTGGAGGGTTGGGGGAAGATGTCCACAGAAACACAGAGGCGTTTGCAAGTTTTCAGCTGTAATTCCAATCCGGTGTTAGCTCAGGAGATTGCCGAGCATGTGGGGGTTCCCTTGGGTAAAGCAGTTATCGGCAGTTTCAGCGATGGGGAGATTCATGTCCGACTGGATGAAAGTGTTAGGGGTTCCGATGTCTATGTGATCCAATCCACCTGTCATCCGGTCAACCAGAATCTCATGGAGCTGTTGGTGATGGTGGATGCATTGAAACGGGCATCGGCTCGGACGATCAATGTGGTAATCCCTTATTACGGTTATGCCCGCCAAGATCGGAAAACCCGGGCTCGGGATCCGATTACAGCCAAATTGGTGGCCAACCTGATTGAAACAGCCGGTGCAGACCGGATGATCACAATGGATCTGCACGCCACCCAGATTCAAGGTTTTTTCGATATTCCTGTGGACCATCTGCTGGGTGTGCCAATCTTGGGTGATTATTTCATTCAGAAGAAATTAGAAGATCCGGTAGTGGTTTCCCCCGACCATGGCGGGGTGATCCGGGCTCGCAAACTAGCAGAGCGACTAGAAAGCCCGATTGCCATTATTGACAAGCGCCGTCCGGAGCCCAATGTGGCCGAAGTGATGAATATTGTCGGTGATGTGAAAGGAAAGCGTTGTATTATTATCGATGATATTATCGATACGGCAGGAACGATTGCACTGGCAGCCAATGCCCTGATTGACTATGGTGCCAAGGAAGTGTACGCCTGCTGTACTCACCCGGTTTTCTCCGGCCCGGCCATCCAACGGATCCGGGATTCCCAGATCACCGAGATGGTGGTAGCCAATACCATCCCCCTTCCTGAAGAAAAGCAGTTGGACAAGATCTCCGTGCTGTCTGTCGCTTCCCTGATTGGTGAGGCGATCATTCGGGTGCACGAAGAGCTGTCTGTGAGCAAACTTTTCGACTGAATGAACCGACCGGTGTTTATCCTCCTTGATTAAAGGGAATGAATGTTACAGGTCAGGGCTGTTGATTAACAAGGAAGGGACCGTGTGCTGCCAAAGCGTTCTCATGCGTTACAATCTCGATGGGCTGAAGCCCTGAGATAGAAGGTGCCATCCTACTTAGCGTAGAAGTCTGACGAGAGGACGGGGCGTTAGGGGAAACATTCATCCGATGTTGCTGACCTCCTGGTTTTGCCCCTGCCCGAGGGTCAGATACGGAACGGACCATCTCTACTTCTTTGGGGGATGGCATCAGAGAGCCTGGTAGAATACGATCTCCCTGCCTGAAATATGGATAATCAACACGCCTGGTTACAGGTATGTATCACGTTCATTTCCATGAAGGAGGAAATCTGTCCATGGCCTATCCAATCGCCGTAACTTTTCGGGAGAAAGACCCACGTTCTGTGCTGACGAAACTACGTCGGGAAGGACGGGTACCAGCTGTTGTGTACGGCAAAGGAATGGAAAATGAGCTGATTCAACTAGAAGCTGGTCAGGTAATTAAGATGCTGCAACAGGAAGGAACCTCGGCGATTTACGAACTTCAATACCCTGGTGGTAAATCCCGGCAGGTCATGATTCGTGAACTGCAACAGGATCGAATCAAAGACAAAATCATTCATATCGATTTCAACGAAGTAAAGTTGGACCAACCTTTCGATACAGAAATTTATATTGAATTGACCGGCGAGCCGATCGGGGTGAAAGAGGGGGGAGTGCTGCAACATCAGCTCCGCAACGTGCAAATCCGTTGCCTTCCCGCTGATCTCCCCGACAGACTGGAAGGGGATATCACCCAGCTCAACATCGGTGACACCCTAACGGTCGGGGAGTTGCCGATCCCAGATCGAGTGGAATTGCTCACGGATCCCGAAGAGACGGTGGTTTCCATACTCCCTCCCCGGATGGAACAGAGTACGGAGGAAGAAGAGGAGACAACAGATACTCCGACGGAGGAATAGGAGAAGAAACATTCCCGTCAGTGAAGAAATAAGATGAAAGCATGAAGGGGAAAGGGCGCAACGTGGAATCGTTGCGCCTTCCCTGTGTTGGTGAGGAGGAGCGATGTGAAAGTGATCGTTGGCCTGGGAAATCCAGGTATCAGGTATGCACTGACCCGACATAACATCGGTTTTTGGGTGGTGGACCACCTGGCTGAGGAATGGAAGATTCCCGTTCAGAAAGAAAAGTGGAAAGCCCTGGTGGGCGAAGGACAGGTGAACGGAGAGAAAGTCATCCTGCTCAAGCCGGAAACCTATATGAATCTGTCCGGAGAATCGGTTCGTCCTGCCCTGAAGTGGCTGAAATGCGGTGTCGAAAACCTGCTGGTCATCTATGATGACCTGGATCTGCCTCCGGGCCGGATCCGGTTGCGGATGAAGGGAAGCGCCGGTGGGCACCGGGGAGTCCAATCCTTGATCGACCATCTGGGAACTCAGGAGTTTAAACGGATCAAAATCGGGATCGGAAGGCCAAAGGTTCCGATTCCGGTCCCGGATTATGTGCTGGGCCGCTTTGGGCGAGAGGAGGAAGAGCCGATCGCCGGGGCAGTTGACCGATCTGCCGCTGCGGTGCAACAGTGGCTGGAGCGTCCATTCCCTGAGGTGATGAACCAATTCAATAGGGATCTGTCCGCCGATCAGTGAATGAAAAATGCCTCTACAGGTGATACTAAGGCAAAATATCCAGAATATCCCCTGGGCAGGAGGCATAAGATGGCTGTAACTTATCTTTGCCGATATTGTGACACATGGATCGGACAGATTGAGGATGAACAGGTGACAGAGATGCAACTGGGGTTTCATTTGTTGACCCCGGAAGAACGGAAAGATATAATATCCTATGATTCAGACGGTCAAACAACCGTTCGAGTGATCTGCGAATCATGTCAGGACATGTTGAATCGAAATCCGGAAATATCCTTGCTGGCCCGCCCTTTCCAGTGATTCTTAAATCGGAGTTGATCCAGACCGGGGAAGGCGCCGGGCAGTGATGGATGCGGGGTTTTTTACAATACAGCCTTAGCTGTCCCCAGCTGAGGCTTCTTTTTTGTATGATCGGTGGATTCTCTTTCTTTTGCGGAGAGGAGGATGAGAGAACTTGGAGACTTTGTTACGCTTATATCAGAAAGATGAAGAATTTCAATCTACTGTCGTTTCCTTAAAAGAAGGACTGAAAGAACAAATGGTGGCGGGGTTGACCGGTTCAGCGCGCATGCTCTATGTAGCCTCCCTGTACAGGGAAACCCGTCGGCCGATCCTGCTGGTCACTCATAACCTGAACCAAGCCCAAAAAGCGGTAGAAGACTTGTATGAACTATTGCCCAAGGACCAAGTATTGCTCTATCCAGCCAATGAATTGATGGCGACGGAGATCGCTTTGGACGGTCATGAGACCCTGGGAGAGAGGGTTCAGGTTCTTTCTCGATTATCCAAAGGATTTTCCGGGGTTTTTGTGGTGCCCTTTGCCGGGTTGAGAAAATTGGTTCCGCCTGCCCATGTATTTGCCGCCAACCATCGGACCTTGAAGGTGGGTGAAGTGCATCCTATCGGATCCTTGATGGAGCATTTGATCAAAGTGGGTTTCGAACGGGTGGAGATGGTGGAAAAACGAGGGGAGTTTAGTGTAAGGGGAGGTATTCTCGATGTTTTCCCCGTCACTTATTCCCACCCTGTTCGGGTGGAATGGTTCGATGACGAAGTCGATTCGATCCGTCCCTTCTCCGTCGCGGATCAGCGCTCCCAGAATAAATGGGATCAAGTGGAGATCCCACCGGCAAGGGAGTTGTTTGCCGATTCAGACTCTCTGTATCGGGCCGGGGATGAGGTAGTCAACCTCCTACAAGAGAGATTGTCTCAGGTGAAGGATCCTGAATTGAGCCAAAAGCTGACCGAGAAAATCACTTGGGAGATTGAACAGTTAAAATCCGGCGCTCTCTTTACGGGGATCTACAAATATATCAGTCGCATCTATCCTGAGAATCATACGCTGTTGGACTATCTTGCCAAAGAGACGGTCTGGGTGTTAGACGAGCCTGCACGGATACAGGAGTCCGCTCGCCAGATGGAGAATGAAGAAGGAGAGTGGCAGACCGCTTTGCTTCAGGAAGGGGAATTTCTCCCCCAACTGAAGGTTTCCCACAACTATGAGGATCTGTTTTCGCGACGGGAACATCCACGGATCTATCTCTCGCTGTTCATGCGACAGGTCGGCGGGATCCAACCACAGAATATCGTGCAATTCATCTGCCGAGGCATGCAGCAGTTTCACGGCCAGATGCATGTGCTCAAAACGGAATGGGATCGCTGGGTGAAATCCAAATACAGGGTCCTGTTTTTGGCCAGTACCGAAGAGCGGGCGGCTCGGTTGGAACGAGTTCTGGCCGACTATGGGATGGAGGTGTTCCGGGCAGGGGAGGGGAGTCCCTTGCAGCCAGGTCAACCCGCGATCCGGGTCGCCTCTCTCGCAGGCGGGTTTGAGATGGGTGGCGCACGACTGGCCGTGGTGACGGAAGGAGAGGTTTTCACACAAAAACGGCGGCGAATCCGTCGGACCGCGAAGCTGGATCATGCAGAGAAGATCAAGGATTATCAGGAGTTGCAGCCTGGGGATTATGTGGTTCATGTCAACCATGGAATCGGTCGTTATGCCGGAACGGAAACTTTGGACGTCGGGGGGATTCACAAGGATTACCTCTTGATCCAATATGCCGGTAATGACAAACTGTACGTACCGATCGAACAGATCGACCAAGTGCAGAAATATTTAGGCAGTGAGGAAAAGACGCCCAAGGTGTACAGTCTGGGCGGCAGTGAATGGAGCAAGGTAAAGAACAAAGTTCGCTCCTCCGTGCAGGATATCGCTGCCGATCTGATCAAACTGTATGCAAAACGCCAGTCGGAACGGGGCTATGCCTTTTCTCCCGACACTCCTTATCAACGGGAGTTTGATGCCTTATTTCCTTACGAGGAGACGGCAGATCAGCTTCGTTCCATCGAAGAGATCAAACAGGATATGGAGAAGACCCAGCCGATGGATCGTCTCCTCTGCGGGGATGTCGGTTACGGGAAAACCGAAGTGGCGATCCGGGCCGCTTTTAAGGCTACGATGGATGGCAAACAGGTAGCTGTGCTGGTGCCTACAACCATCTTGGCTCAGCAACACTTCGAGACATTCCGGGAGCGCTTTTCTGACTTTCCAGTAGAGATCCGGGTATTGTCCCGTTTCCGTTCGCGCAAAGAGCAGCGGGAAACGGTCCAAGGCGTGAATGACGGGACTGTCGATATTGTGATCGGAACCCACCGCATCTTGTCCAAAGATGTCCAATTCAAAGAACTGGGCCTGCTGATTGTGGATGAGGAGCAACGTTTCGGAGTCAAGCACAAAGAGAAAATCAAAAAAATCAAGAGCAATATCGATGTCCTCACCCTGACGGCCACACCGATTCCCCGTACCTTACACATGTCGATGATGGGGGTGCGGGATCTGTCAGTGATTGAAACACCACCGGAAAACCGTTTCCCCGTCCAGACCTATGTATTGGAGTATTCCGCCGCATTGGTGCGGGAAGCGATCGAACGGGAGATGGCACGGGGCGGACAGGTTTACTTTTTGTACAACCAGGTGCAGAACATCGACAAGATGGCAGATCAGATCCGAATGCTGGTACCTGATGCCCGGATCGCGGTAGCCCATGGACAGATGGCGGAGACGGAATTGGAGAAAGTGATGCTGGACTTTCTGGATGGGGAGACCGATGTCCTCGTAAGCACCACCATCATCGAAACCGGGGTGGACATCCCCAATGTCAACACGTTGATCATATACAACGCTGACAAAATGGGACTCTCTCAGCTGTATCAACTGCGGGGGCGGGTAGGTCGCTCCAACCGGATCGCCTATGCATACTTTACCTACCAGCGAAACAAGGTATTGTCTGAGACAGCAGAAAAACGGCTGCAAGCGATCAAGGAATTCACCGAACTGGGTTCCGGCTTTAAAATCGCCATGCGGGACCTGGCGATCCGGGGAGCCGGTAACCTCCTGGGCGCGGAACAGCATGGACATATCGCTACCGTCGGATTTGAGATGTATACTCAGATGTTGAAGGAAGCGATCCAAGATCAACAAGGAACAAAGGAAGAAGAGACTCAAACCGACCCGGTGATCGAATTGAATGTAGATGCCTATATCCCCTCGGACTATATCCAAGACGAAAAGCAAAAGATCGAGATCTACAAAAAAATTAGGGCGATCCGCAGTCTGGATACGGCCCGGGATCTGGAAGAGGAAATCGAGGACCGGTTTGGAGATCTGCCACGTCCGGTGCAAAATCTGCTCCGAGTGGCCCGTCTTCATGCTTATGCGATCCAATATCATATGGAAGAAATCAAACAAAATGGGTTTGATATCGTGATCCGTCTCCATCCCGACCAGAACCAGGTGGTGGACGGGCAACGTTTGTTCCGGGTAATCCAGAATTTTCATGGTCGGATCCGCCTCTCTTCTGGGGAACGGATCGGTATCACCTTTCGTCTTAAAGGGATTCCAATGGCGGAAGGGCTGGAAATGGTGGAACAATTTCTGATACAATATGAAACGGTTCCCAAAACGAAAGGAGCAGTTCGAAATGCAGCCAATGAATAAACGACTGCTTACGGTGCTGAGTGCCTTCCTAGCAGTCTCTCTGTTGGTGGTCGGTTGCGGCAGCAAGGATGACAAGGACGGACAGAAGACGGCTCAGGATGGACAAGCTACCGTCCTCCCGACGGATAGTAAGAAAGTCGTTGCCGAGTATAAAGGCGGCAAGGTGACAGAAGGGGAACTGAATACCTATCTGAACATTATGGGGCTATTTCAACCTCAGATGGCTGCCATGATGGGATCTCCTGAGGTGAAAAAGGAAGTTGTCAAAAGCTATATCGCAGAGGATATGGTCTCCCAACGAGTAAAAGATGAAAAAAAATACAAAAAGCAGGCGGACGAATCCCTGAAACAATTTGAGGAGCAGTTGAAACAGATGCCTGCCGAAGGCAAGGACAAAAAAGAGCAGGATCTGGAGGGTTACCTCAAGGAACACGGGTTTACCAAGGAACAACTAAAGGGCTTTTTGGAAAAGAACAATAAAGTGTCTGCCTACTTTGAGGATAAAGTGAATGAAAAGGATTTGAAGAAGGAATATAGCAAATCCGATAATTTCTATAATATTAAGCTGAGTCACATCCTGATCTCCACTGCTGAGGATCCGGAGGGCAAGAAGAAAAAACGCTCGGACAAGGATGCTAAGGCCTTAGCTGAAAAGGTACAGAAAGAGTTAGAGGACGGGAAGAAATTTAGTGACCTGGCGAAAAAATACTCTGATGATCCCGGCTCCAAAAAGCAGGGCGGAGACATGGAAGGAACTCCTGACCAGTGGGTTCCGGAATTTTCCAAAGCAGCGGTCAAATCCCCCATCGACAAGATCAGCGATCCGATCAAGTCCGATTACGGATACCATATTATCAAGGTGAAGGAACGGAAAAAGCTGTCTTTTGATAAAGTGAAGGAAGAGATGATGGGGCAGAAGGTGACGGAGCTGTATCAAGACTTCATCAAAGATGAGGTCAAGGTGACCAAGCTGGACATCCCCGGGGACCAAAAGAAAAAAGAAGAGAAACAGTGACAGGGCGCGATGCCCTGTCTTTTTTACGGAATTCAATCAGCATAATAATATGGTAAGGGATGAATACTATGGGCGTATCCATCGGCAGAGCAGGAAAGAGACGCGGCCTGATTCGGAGCAAATTATCGTGAAAGTGAGGCAACCAGACCCATGAAGGCAACCGGCATCGTACGTCGGATCGACGATCTCGGACGGGTCGTGATTCCCAAGGAGATTCGCCGAACCCTTCGCATCCGTGAGGGAGACCCACTGGAAATTTTCGTCGATCGAGACGGTGAAGTGATTCTGAAGAAATATTCCCCGATCGGGGAGTTGGGGGACTTTGCCAAGGAATACGCAGAGGCTTTGTTTGAGAGCATTCAGCATATCACCTTGATTTGTGATCGGGACTCGGTGATTGCCGTCGCTGGAGCTTCCAAAAAAGAATATCTGGAAAAGCCCATTGGGGGTGTGGTGGAGACCTCTATGGATCAACGGAGGCCTCAACAGGAAACCACTCCCACGCGAGTGGAGTTGATCCAGGATTCGCCAGAGGAGTATGAATCCTACGTGATTGTTCCCATCAATGCAGGGGGAGACCCGATTGGTGCTGTGATTCTCCTGTCCAAAGAGGAAGGAAACAAGATGGGGGAGTTGGAATTGAAACTGGCCTCCACAGCCGCCTCCTTTCTGGGAAAGCAGATGGAGCAATAGTTCTGTGGAGAGGAAAATATCAATATGATCTGGGGCAGGCGGAATGCCTGCTTTTTTCCGCTTGGAGATGAATCGGACCTTCTGGATGTTGTATTATTTAAATGTGTTGAGAATGGTTGAGGGGTCAGATGAGGGCCCCTGGGTACCCCCTCGACCGATTTACCACCTTCTCAGAGGTAGAGTAGAGAAAGGGGGACATGATGGAGCAGGGGAAACAGTCTTTTATGAAAGGGGCTGCCATCTTGGCAGTCGCCGCTTTTATCACTAAGCTCCTCGGAGCCATCTATAAGATCCCTTATCAGAATATCACCGGCAATGAAGGGATGTTCGTCTATCAACAAGTGTATCCCCTGTACAGCACCTTGTTGACCGTGGCGACTGCCGGTTTTCCCATCGCGGTCTCCAAACTGGTGTCGGAACGACTGGCTTGGGGGGATGAAGAGGGAGCCCAGCGAATTTTTCGTGTCACTTCGGTGATTCTGAGCCTGTCAGGACTGGTTATGTTTTTTCTCCTGTATGGGGGCGCTCCGGTTGTGGCGGGGTGGATGGGCAGTCGGGAACTGCTCACCTTGCCGATTCAAGCTGTCTCTACCGCATTGTTAGTGGTTCCGATCATGTCGGTGATCCGGGGTTATTTTCAGGGACGTCATAATATGACCCCGACTGCTGTATCACAAGTGGTGGAGCAAGGGGTTCGAGTGGTAACCATCCTTACACTGGCCTGGTGGTTCACAGCGGAGGGTTACGGAGTGGTCTTTGCCGGTACTGGTGCAGTATTCGGAGCATTTACCGGTGCGGTGGCGGGACTGCTGGTGCTGTTGTTTTATTGGCATCGCAGCCGGAAGCGGATGGACAAGATCCCTTCCTCTCATTCCTCCGTTTCTCGGGAATCCCCAAGAAATCTGGTGCGGCGTCTGGTGGTGCTGTCTATCCCCATCTCCTTGGGTGCGTTAGTACTGCCCCTTTTCTCGCTGGCGGATTCTTTTACTGTCGCCAATTTATTGGAGGCGGGGGGGTGGAGCTCAACTCAAGCGGTGGAATGGAAGGGGATCTATGACCGGGGGCAACCTTTGATCCAGTTTGCCTCTTTTTTTGCCACGGCCCTGTCCTTGTCCATTGTGCCGGTGATCGCCGAAGCACATACTTTGCGAAACAAGAGAAAAATTGCCGATCGGTCGGCGTTGGCGCTCCGCTTGACCTTACTCATGGGTCTGCCCGCTTCTCTCGGACTTGCCTTAGTGGCTTATCCTACCAATGTGATGCTTTACAAGGACGGTGCCGGTTCGGAAGCATTGGCGATCCTGGCAATGACCACTCTCTTTTCTACGCTGACCATGACCTCCGCTGGCATCCTTCAGGGGATGGACCGGGTGGGGTTGCCCGCCTGTCACCTGGGTATCGGAATCGGAGTGAAGCTGGTGGGGAATGCACTGCTGATTCCAGCGTTGGATATCCGGGGAGCCGCCCTGGCTACGGTTCTGGGTTATGCCTCCGCCGCTCTACTCAACCTGTGGGCCATCCGCAGACGGGTCGGTTTCCTGTTCAGACTGGGATCGGCAAAGGTTCCGCTACTTTTGACCATGTTGGTTATGGGGATTGTGGTCTGGGGGGTGGTAGCGGGAATCGAGTGGTTGACGGCGGGGTGGAATCCCCGTTTGTCCATGACTGTGACTGCTCTGGCGGGTGTGCTAACAGGAGCGGCGGTATATGGAGTGGCGTTGCCTGGATTGGGCGTGGTTCGACGTCAGGACTTGGAGCGGGTTCCTAAAGTCGGCGGCAAATTGATTCCTTGGATGGAGAGGTTTCATTTACTGAAATCATAATCAGGGGGTGATCCGGGTTGGGAAAAATCACAGTGGTCGGTCTCGGGCCGGGAGATGAGGAAGGGCTTTCCCTAGGGGTATTTCGCTTGCTTAGCCAAGCGGAAGATCTATGGTTGCGAACGGGGAGGCACCCTGTCGTCTCCTGGCTGAAAAATGAGGGGATCTCCTACCGAACTTTTGATTCTGTCTATGAACAGCAGACGGATTTCCCTAGTGTTTATCGAGAGATTGCCGATCAGTTGTTTGCGAGAGCTCAAGAAGGGAATGTCGTTTATGCGGTCCCCGGCCACCCGATGGTGGCGGAAAAAACAGTGGAGATTCTCCGGCTGGAAGAGGAACAACATGGGGTTTCGGTGGAGGTGAAAGGGGGCGCCAGCTTTCTGGATGCCGCCTTCACCTGTGTCGGAGTGGACCCGGTGGAAGGCTTTCTCCTCCTGGATGGAACCGCCCTGGAAGCCAGTGCAATCCACCCCCGTGTGCATCAGCTGATCACCCAGGTTTACGATCGGAGGGTCGCCTCAGAGGTGAAACTGACACTGATGGAGGTTTATCCCGATGAGACGCCTGTGACGGTGGTGACAGCGGCGGGGGTGTCCGGGCAGGAGCATGTAGAGGAAATTCCTCTTTATCTTCTCGATCGGGAAGAACGGTTTGGCAATCTGAGTACGATTTATATCCCTCCCTCATCGGATCCGGATGTCCTGCACCGGCAATTCTCTACGCTCGTGGAGATTATTGCCTATCTCCGCTCTCCCGAGGGATGTCCTTGGGATCAGAAGCAGACCCATGAAAGTCTCCGGCCCTATCTGCTGGAAGAAGCTTATGAATTTCTGGAAGCCGTTGCTGCAGGGGACCCAGAGGGGATGGCGGATGAACTGGGGGATGTGTTACTGCAGGTCCTTCTTCACGCTCAGATCGCATCGGAAACCGGAGAGTTTGCGATTGGGGATGTGACAAAAAATCTGGCAGACAAAATGATTCGACGCCATCCTCATGTGTTCGGGGAGGAGTCAGCGGAAGATGAGACGGATGTAAAACAGAAATGGGAAGAGATCAAGGCCCAGGAACGAGGTGGGGAGGAACGATCCCTGTTGGAAGGAGTCCCAGAGGTTTTCCCGGCGCTGGAACGTGCCCTCAAGTTACAGAAAAAGGCGGCCAGAGTTGGCTTTGACTGGGATAGCGCAGCAGAGGTGGGGGAGAAGGTCGAGGAGGAACTGGCAGAGGTGTTAGCGGCGGCTCCCGGGGAACGGGAGGAGGAAGTGGGGGATCTCTTCTTCACAGTGGTCTCCCTGGCCCGATTCCTCCAAGTCGATCCGGAACAGGCTCTGCTGGAGGCCTGTCGCAAGTTTGTTCGCCGTTTCCATCATATCGAGGCCGAGGCCCGTCGCATGGGCCGTCCAGTGGAAGACTTTTCCCTGACGCAACTGGATGCCTGGTGGGAGCAGGCCAAAGAAGCAGAGGGGCGAGGACCGAGGAATATTTGAATGAATCGCGTATAGGGGCAGGAGTTTCACCTTTTTCCCAGAAAGTATAATCCACACTGGTCTGAAGGAGGATTCCAAATGAATAAAAATGATCTGATCCACAGCATTGCGCAAAAAAGTGGAATGACCAAAAAAGACGTGGAAGTCGTTGTTAACGGATTTTTAGAGGAAGTGACCGACGCCCTGGGTTCCGGGGAAAAAGTTCAGTTGATCGGCTTTGGCACCTTTGAAACCCGCAAGCGGTCCAGTCGCAGTGGCCGCAATCCCCAGACCGGAGCCGCCATCGAGATCCCTGAGTCCACTGTGCCGGCTTTTAAGGCGGGAACCCGGCTGAAGGAAGCGGTCAAATAACATGCGTCTGGATAAGTTTCTTAAAGTGTCTCGTTTAGTCAAGCGGCGGACCTTGGCCAAAGAAGTATGCGATCAGGGGCGGGTGGAAGTGAACGGAAAGCCAGCCAAAGCGGGAACGGTTCTGGTGGCGGGGGATGAGGTGGCTATCCGCTTCGGCCATCAGTCCCTTCGAGTACGAGTAGAATCCTTGAAAGAGACCACCCGGAAGTCGGAAGCAGATGAGTTGTATACGGTACTGGAGAGAGTTTCAGATAGTGGGGCCGGTCATACCGGTTCCTGAGCGGGAGCAGTTCTAATCCTTGTCCTCCGTCATACCATGTATCGTAAAGGGGGTACATGCCAATGGCGGAGGAATTGTATCTGTCTGGTACGGCCCATCACGAAGTGGTGCTGGTCGACCGGAACACCCTGGATGTGACTGGCGTTACAGGTGTGGATAGCTTCGATAGCGAGGAGTTCCTGCTACAGACGGAGTGCGGCTATCTCGGGATTCGGGGGACCAATCTCCATATCAAAAACCTGGACTTGGAACAGGGGAAAGTGACGATTGAAGGGGATTTTTATGAGATGAGCTACCTGGATGATGGACATCACCGGTCCGAACGGGGCAAAAGCTTGATGGGCAGGTTATTCCGGTGATGCTTCAAACCCAGTGGCTCACCCTCGGCCTCATGTTGGGGTCGGGCTGGCTGATGGGGTTCATGCTGGACTTGTACCGGGTCCTCTCCCGCCGGTTTCGGCTGGGAGGATGGGCCGTCTCTCTGGTGGATTTGCTCTACTGGGCCGTTTCGGCAGGACTCGTCTTTTCTCTTCTGATGTGGAGTAATTGGGGAGAACTCCGTTTTTATATCTTTGCCGCGATCCTCATCGGTTGGTTGGCCTACCACACTTGGTTTGAAAGTGCGGCCAGGCGTGGGATTGAATGGGGCGTCCATGCTGTGGAACAGATCCTCCGCTTTTTTCTGCGGTTGTTTCTGATGCTGGTATGGCGTCCGGTGGTTGCGGTAGGGGTTCTGCTGAAGAAATTGTTGGTCCTGGGATTCCGCGTGCTCCTATGGATCTTGCGGATTCCACTCTGGATACTCTCTCCCTTGGGTCGATGGTTGCAACCGATCGTAGCCCCTTGGGCCCGCCGATTGGAACCGATTTTTCGGCCTGTTGTCCAATTTTCCCGCACGATCCAGGGGTGGTTTTCGGGAAAAGGTAAGGATGATGAGGAGTAGCTGACCTCTACTGATATCGTGCGGTATAGAAAAGGGATGGATTCAGATGAATTACAGAGGGTCAAAGGAGAATGTGGTTTCTCTCCACTCCACCCCATCTGCTCCGTCGACTCCCCCCTCTTCCTCCCGGCGCCCTCCTCTACCGCGCCGAGTTCGCCTGCGTCGGCGAATCTGGCTGGTCTTGATGCTCATTTTCTTCCTGTGGAGTGGAAGCGAATGGATCATTCAGACTCAGGCGGTTCACTCGAAGGAGGCGGCCTTGGCGGAGAAAAGGCGGGAGCTGGATTCATTAGAGAAGGAGCGGAAGGGGTTGAAGCAGGAGATCCGCCGGCTTCAGGATGAGGACTATCTGTTCGAGCTGGCGCGAAAGATGGGGTATGGCAAGCCGGGTGAGGAAATACTGGATGTGTCGGATCTCCAATAAATGTACAAGCTGTCTGCTCTGATGCAGATGGCTTGTTTTCGGTTATCAGACCTTCTTTAATGGCCGATGATCAGATGTTCCCGGGGGTAGCGGTAGGGGTCCGGTGGGGTCTTGCCCCGAAACAGGAACAGGATGGGCAGGATGCCGATCCGGCCTACGAACATCAACACCATGAGAATTCCTTTGGTGAGGGGAGACAGTTCCGCAGAGATTCCCAGAGAAGCACCAGTGGTACCAAAAGCGGAATTGACTTCAAAGATGATGCTATTCAGGGATTGTTGCGGTTGCAGAGCGGTCACGGCGATGGTGGCCAGCCCGACCAAGAGGATGCCGATGGAAAAGATGATGGCAGCTTTGCGGATATCTTTGTCCATCAATTCCCGATGAAAAATCCGGATATGGTGCTGGCCCCGAGCGTATCCGATAATGGCCAGAATCACCACGGCTAAGGTGGTGGTCCGGATTCCGCCACCGACGCTAGAGGGACTGGCACCGATAAACATCAGAAGAGAGAGGAAGAGTTGGGATGAGACTGTAAAATCATTCAGGTCGAGGATGGTCAACCCACAACTTCGCATCGTGACAGAGAAGAAAAGGGAGTTCCAAAAAGCTTGTCCCCACCCTTGGCCAGCATACAGGTGTTGCCCCTCCAGCAACCACAACCCAACCATTCCCAGGAGGAGCAAACCGATATAAGTGGTAACCGTGATTTTGGTAAACAGGGAGAAATGGAAATTTCGGCGGCTCCGGGAGGCAAACCACTCCTTCAGTTCGATTAGAACAGGGAAGCCGATTCCGCCAGCCACGATCAACCCCATGTTCAGAGCAAGGAAAAAACCATCATTTCGGAATCCCATCAGGGAATCTCCGAAGATATCCAAACCCGCATTGGTATATGCAGACAGCGAACTGAATGCACCATAAGCGATGGCATTCCATCCGTAGCCATACACCAAGTGAAGGTAGATCCCCATAAGTACTGCACCCAGGGCCTCGATCGCCAGGGAGATGATCAGGATATCCCGCATCAATCGAACCAAACCGGCCAGGTCGGAACGGTTTTGGTCCAGCATGATCATCCGCCGCCGCTGGATTCCGATTCTCTGTCCTGTAGCCATCCACAAAAAGGTGCCCACGGTCATGAATCCGACGCCGCCGAACTGGATCATAGCCATAATCAGAATGATGCCTGTCGGGCTGAAGGTATCTGCCGTATTCGCCACCGTCAGGCCGGTCACGCTGATGGCACTCACCGCAGTGAACAGGGAGTCCAGATAACTCAACTCCACTCCCGGCTGGTGGGAGATGGGAAGCCAGAGAAGAAAACTGGACAGGATGGATGCAGAAAAATAAATCAGGATCAAGAGCTGAACAGGTGTCAGCTTTTTCAATTGCATAAGTGACCTACCCCACTCTCAGCCAAAACTAATGTTCATTTTACAATACAGAATTCGGTTTGCAAGAGAGGAAGAGGGATTTTCTTCCCTTCGAAGAAGGAGAATAGGGAAGCGAAAAACCAATCCGGGGGAATGGCGTAGGGAATCCGTACCCATAGGGGCACAGGGGGGATCACATGGAACGTCTGTATCCTGACCGGTCCGGCCTCAGATCCGGGCTTTCGGATGAGCGGGTGACAGCGAAAAAAGAGTCGATGGGACTCCTGGAGGAAAGGGGCGAATGTAGATGTGGAAGAGTGGGTTGTGCACAGGTTTGGCTTTTATCCTCATCTTCGGATTGATCGGCTCCCAGGCCGACGGGAAAAAGGCAAAGCCTCAGCGGGTGAAGACGGGATTGGAGATTCTCTTGCAACATCCGGAACGTCTCAAAGGAAAAAAGGTAGGCCTGATCACCAATCCGACAGGCGTGACCTCGGATTATCGCCACGGCCTAGATGCGATGCTGGATGCGGGGATCCAGGTGGTGAAAGTGTATGGGCCGGAGCATGGGGTTCGGGGCACGGAACAGGCCGGAGACACTCCAGGAACTGAGGAAGACCCTCGGACCGGATTACCCTTTGTCAACCTTTACGGAAAAAAGCCGGAGGAGATGGTTCCCCTTTTTGACGGAGTGGATGTGCTGGTTTTTGATATCCAGGATGTGGGCACCCGTTTTTATACCTATATATACACTCTGGCCTACACCATGGAAGCGGCGGCCCAGGCGGACAAGACCTTGATCGTCCTGGATCGGCCCAATCCCCTTGGGGGCATGAAAGTGGAGGGGCCGGTGTTGAAACCGGAGTACAGCTCCTTTGTCGGTCTGTACCCGATTGCCCAGCGGCACGGAATGACCGTCGGGGAGCTCGCTCGCTTGTTTCACGGGGAGTTTCTAACGGATTCGGGTGATCTCCAAGTGATTCCGATGAAAGGTTGGAAGCGATCGGATCGATTTGAGGATACAGGCCTCCCCTGGGTTCTACCTTCTCCCAACATGCCCACCCTAGAGTCGGCACAGGTCTATCCCGGCACCGGAATGATCGAAGGGACCAACTTGTCCGAGGGGAGAGGCACGACCCGTCCCTTTGAACTGGTGGGAGCCCCTTATATCAAAGGATGGGAACTGGCTGAGGCCCTCAACCAGACCGGCTTGCCCGGTGTCTCCTTTCGGGAAGCCTATTTCAATCCCACTTTCTCTAAATACAAAGGGGAGACCGTAGGTGGGGTTCAGGTGCATGTAGAGGATCCCGATGTTTTTTCCCCGGTATGGACGGGATTGACGATCATTCAGGAGACCCGGCGATTGTATCCGGATCACTTTCAGTGGCGGAGTGACCACTGGATCGACAAACTGACCGGTTCGGATCGGGTGCGCAAACAGATCGACGCAGGGGTCCCAGCTAAAAAAATCGTAGCAGGCTGGAAGAAGGAGCTGAAAGAATTCCGGCAATTGCGTTCCCGATACCTTATCTATCCTCCCCCAGCAGAAAAAAAACTCTCTAAAAACTCCCCTTGACATCACCGCCGCCCGTTAGTATAATAAAATTTGTGATTGACGCGGGGTGGAGCAGCCGGTAGCTCGTCGGGCTCATAACCCGAAGGTCGCAGGTTCAAGTCCTGCCCCCGCAACCAACTGAAAAAATGAGGGTGAGGGGTTCGGGTTCCTTTGGGAACAACCCCCGAAATCCGGATTCCTCCCCTATTGACGTGGCGGCGTAGCTCAACTGGCTAGAGCGTACGGTTCATACCCGTGAGGTTGGGGGTTCGAGACCCTCCGCCGCTACCAGACGAAGGCGAGGTTCAGGCCCTTGATCGGAGGAAAAGGGGGCATTGATTCGCCTTTTTTCTTTTTCTTCAGGAGTCCGGGGTACATCCGACTCCGCGGTACTGCCCGCCAAACCCTTGGGGAATCCTAAGACGGACCCGGGCATTCGGGAGTATCCGGGTATGTAGGAGTGGTATTGTGGATGTTACCATAAAAAAAATCAAATTTACGACGATCAACAAATCGTATACGGAAAAGGTGCGGGATTGGCAAGGGAGGCACTGCTTTGCTACCCAGTATCCCAATCCTGACGGCAAGCGGATCTTTCTGACCTATTATTTTGTGAAGAAAGGCTACACCATCTCCAAAGTGTTCCACCGTTCCGGGGAATTTCTCTATTACTACTGTGATGTGATGGAAATGCGGCAGGTGGGTCGGTTGCGCTATGTGATGGTGGACCTTCTACTCGATTTACTCGTCTACCCCGATGGAAGGTATCATTTGATCGATGTGGATGAATTTGCGACTGCCATTGAGAAGGGACAATTAAAAAGGAAGCAGCAGGTCCATTCCCTGCGGACCTTGGACAAAATGATCCGCCTGCAGACCAAGCGCTCCTTTATTCCGAAATATCTCCATGAGGCCCGGATGTTTCCGCTGCCGGAGTCCCCGAAGGGAAAGTGAGGGGCCCTAGGTTGTCTGGAGGAAGGCCGGATCCGGAGGTGGGGAATTCAGGATCCAGCCCCTGGGTTGTGATGGGAAGCCGCCTTGGATGCCCCCTGGTCAAGCTGACCGGGGGGCTTTTTTTGTCTCCTCCCGGTGTCGCAGGAGGGATTCTTTTTGGAAGTTTTGTCGATTTCCTCGGATCTTCGCCTGCCCTCGACAGAAACAGGCAATGAAAGAGAGCGGTAAATCGACATCGAAATAAGAACGTACGGTCCCCTTTGAAGGAGTGAAAACGAGCTTTTTCTTAATAAGGGAAACAGGTGAATTTCCATCCCGAAAAAATGTCGGAAACTTTTTTCTCAGGTTCAGCAATTGTGACAAACTTATCTGGAAACCCTCGCTATAATGGGTTCCACACGTTCCGGACAAGCCAACCAACCGGACGCTGAACCGACGAAGGGATGGATGAAATATGCAGATGTTGACCGCCGGATTGGGAACTTATCTTTCCCGTACTCTGCAAAAGCTGGTTTTGGATCGAACCGAGCTTCGGACCTGGCAGAGCAGGCTCCTGAACACTTGGAATCTGCCGGTCATCGTGATGGGATTTCTTCTGGGACGGGCGATGATTCTGGATACGATCTCGCCCTTCGCTTTGGCTTATATGGGAGTCGTGATTCATCTGACACGGCGTCAATGGCCGCTTTCCATGATTGCCCTCATCCTTGGTGCTTCCACTCTGGGGACGGGACAGGGGGCCTGGATTGCAGGGGTGTCGATCTGGTTTCTAGTCATGCAAAAGGTGTTTCACCTGATGGGAAAGGGACACCTCAACTTCGCTCCTTTCGTGGTATTGACCACCGCCGCCGGGGCCCACCTCCTCCGCCTCTATCTGGAAGGATGGACCTCGTACACCGGGATGTTGGCGGGAGTGGATGTCCTGCTCTCCTTCATCCTGACGTTTATCTTTGTCCAGTCCTTGCCTTTATTCACCCTGCGTAAAAAGAAATTCTCCCTCCGCCATGAGGAGATCGTCTGCCTCATGATCCTGGCGGGGTCGGTGATCACCGGGATGCTAGGGTGGAAGGTGGCAGATCTGTCTGTGGTTCATGTGGTGTCCCGGTATCTGATCATGATGCTAGCCTGGGTGGGCGGTGGGATGCTGGGAGCCTCGGTGGGGGTTGTCACCGGCATGATTCTCAGTTTGGCGGATCCCAAGGCCATGGCGCAGATCAGTTTGTTAGCCTTTGCCGGACTACTGGCGGGCTTGTTCAAAGAGATGAGGCGGTGGGGGGTGGCGATCGGGTTTGTCTTGGGTACTTTAGTCCTCACGCTCTATGGGGGAGGTACCCAGGATATCTGGATCTCCCTGCAGGAGACGGTCTTGGCGATGCTCCTCTTTCTCCTCACTCCCAAGGCAGTGGTGGATCTCATCGCCCGTCTGGTCCCGGGCACCTCGGAAAACGAATCGGTCCGCCAGGAGTATACCCGGCGACTGCGTGATGTGACTGCAGCCAAAGTGGAGCAATTTACCGAGTTGTTCAGCGAAATGGCTCGCAGCTTCCAGGAAGATGCCACAGGGAGCCTAAATGATGATGAACAACATATGAACCGGTTTATCGATGACGTGATGGATCGCTCCTGCCGCAGCTGCCATCTGTATCGACAATGCTGGGAGAAGAAGTTTGTCTCCACCTACAACGGGATGACGGATCTGATGGCTATGGTGGAGATGAACGGCCCAGAGAAGGCACTGCGTGCCCCCCGAGCCTGGTCTGAGCATTGTGTCAAGGCTGATAAGGTACTCCAGCTGATCCGGGAAGGCTATGGCACCTATGAGCAAGAGATGTTGTGGCGGGACAAACTGAAAGAGACGCGTCGCATCGTCTCGGAACAGTTGGAAGGGGTTTCTGAGGTGATGGAAGGGTTGGCGGCGGAGATCCGAAACGAAACCCATGTGATGGCTGCCCAGGAGGAGCAGATTCACCAGGCGTTGGAGGATCTGGGCTTATCCATTCAGCGGGTAGAAGTGATCAATCTGGAAGAAGGAAAGGTGGAAATCGAGGTTGCCCTACCTCACACCGATGCTCTGGATGAGTGCCGAAAGCTAGTGGCGCCGCTGGTGACGGAAATTGTGGGTGAACCGATCACTGTGCAACGCAAAGTGGTTCAGGGACGTTCCGCAGGAGCGGTCGTCACGCTAGGTTCTGCCCAACGCTTCGAGATGAAGACCGGGGTAGCTGGGGCGGCCAAGGGGGGACATTGGCTGTCGGGTGACAGCTATTGTTACATGAATGTGGGAACCGGGAAATACGCCGTCGCCATCAGTGACGGAATGGGAAACGGAACCCGGGCCCAGCAAGAGTCCAGCGCAGCTCTGCAACTGTTGCGAAAGCTACTCCAATCGGGGATGAAGGAAGATAAGGCTGTGGAGACGATCAATTCCATTTTGAGTTTGCGATCTACAGACGAGATGTTCGCTACCATCGATCTGGCCATGGTCGATCTCAATTCAGCAGGCTCCCGCTTTCTCAAAATCGGATCCACCCCTGGCTTTGTCAAACGGGGGAACGAGGTGATGATGGTCGCCGCTGGAAATCTGCCGCTGGGGATTTTGAACGATATCGATGTGGAGCCAGTAGAGTTTCAGCTGCAACCAGGGGATCTGGTGGTGATGATGACCGACGGCATTTATGATGCTCCTCGGCATGCATCCAACAAGGAGGCATGCATGAAGCGATTGATCGCCGATATCAAAACCAAGGATCCGCAGGGGTTTGCCGATTGCTTGTTGGAGCAAGTGATCCGGCATCATGATGGAGAGATCGAAGATGACATGACCGTGGTCGTGTCCAAGGTGGAAACCTATGTGCCCGAATGGGCCACAATTCGCATTCCGGGAGTGAACCGGGTGGAGCGGGAACCTGTGGCGGGTTTGTGACGGATGTTGCAAAAAAAGCTTTACGGAATTGATTCCGCTTTTACAAATAGGCTACAATGGGCCTCAGGTAGGATTTTTTGAAAGTGGGTTGAACAGGGATATGACCCGGGGAAGACGGTTCCCCGGGATTTCTACTGAATATGTGTTACTGGAGTCGTAAAAATAGCGGGAGGATCACAATGCTGGAGCAGATGAAGAAGACCATCCTGACCCATCACATGCTTCCCGAGGGGAGCTCGGTATTGGTGGGAGTATCTGGCGGACCGGACTCCACCGCGCTTCTGCACGCCCTCTCCCAGATGGCTCCTTCCCACCGTTGGAAAGTGGCGGCGGTTCATGTGAATCATGGCTTGCGGGGGGAAAACAGTCTGGGGGATGAGAAGTATGTTCGAACCTGCTGTGAAGAGTGGAAGATCCCCTGTTACGTTGAATCGGTGCCAGTCCGACAAGTCCTCGCGCAAACTGGTGGTAACAAACAGGCGGTAGCCCGGAGTCTCCGTTACGACGCCTTCCACCGAGTGGCCGAGAAGATCGGTGCGGAGTATTTGGCTCTGGCCCATCAAGCGGATGATCAAGTGGAAACGATGCTGATGCGACTGATCCGGGGAACCGGACCGGCAGGTTTGGCCGGGATCCCGTCTACCCGGGAGTGGCGGGGGCTCCGGATCCTCCGTCCCCTGTTGGAAGTCTGGCGTTCCGATGTGGAAGCTTATTGTACGCGGTACGGACTCACCCCGCGTTTTGATGAAAGCAACCGAGATCTCCGCCACACCCGGAATCGCATCCGGCACCACCTTCTCCCTGAACTGGAAACTTACAATCCCCGAGTCAAAGAAGTGCTTTTCCGCTTGGCGGACCTAGCGGCGGATGAAGAGGAGCACTGGACTCGATTGCTGGAAAAAAAAGCGCAGTCTGTCATCACCGATCACGGGCCAGATGGGGTTGAGGTGGATATTCCGCAATTTCTGGAACTGGGAGTCGCTTTACAAAGAAGGGTGATTAAACTAATATTAAATTGTCTTGTAGAAGATGATGAAAATGAAACAGTCACCCTTGACGGAGTGGAAAGAATTCGGAAACTGGCCCTGTCTTCGGATCCTTCGGGAGAAACTGCCCTTTCCAAAGATGTCCGGGCGCAGCGGAACTATCAACGGCTCCGGATTTTGAAGACAGCGTCGTTCACTCGGGATGAAGCGGGGGAACAAGAGCTTCCCGCCCCACTTCCGATTCCGGGGGAGGTACGCTATCCCGCCGGTCGAATCCGGGTTTGGACCGACTCCCAGCCCCCTTTTTCACCGACGAAAGATCGCGCTGTTTTCGACCTCGATCTACTGGAACAAGCCCCAGTCGTCCGTCCGCGGCGACCTGGGGACCGAGTTCAACCCCTGGGCATGAAAGGGACAAAAAAAGTGAAGGACGCCCTGATCGATGCCAAAGTCCCCCGCCGTCTCCGCGACGAAATTCCCTTGCTCACCTGTGGGGCCGAAGTGATCTGGGTTCCCGGTGTAGTCCGTTCTGGACATGGGAGAGTAACAGAAGAAACTCGTCGTTTTCTGTGTCTGGAGTGGCAGTGGGCCAGTCCTGCTCCAGATCAGAGGGAGCCTTGATGCAAAGGTGAAAAACGGTATACATACTTTTGTTTCCGGGAGGTTTCCATGCACGAAGACATCCGAGATGTACTGTTGTCCGAATCTGAAATCCAGGAAAAAGTGAAAGAACTGGGCGCCCGACTGACCAAGGATTACAGCGGCTTAAACCCCCTCTGCATCTGTGTGCTGAAGGGGGCGGCTCCGTTTATGAGTGATTTGGTCCGGGCGATGGATACCGATCTGGAGATGGATTACATGGCGGTTTCCAGCTATGGGACCTCCACCTCTTCCTCTGGCGTCGTCCGGATTGTAAAGGATTTGGACACGACTGTGGAAGGGCGTCATGTCATCGTGGTGGAGGATATCATCGACAGTGGACTGACTCTGAGTTATTTGCTCGATCTGTTGCGCCGCAGGAATGTAGCTTCCGTCAAAGTGGTAACACTGTTGGATAAACCCGCACGGCGCACTGCCGAGCTAAAACCGGATTATTTCGGTTTTGCGGTCCCTGATGAATTTGTGGTGGGTTACGGCTTGGACTATGCAGAAAAATACCGGAATCTGCCTTATATCGGTGTGCTGAAAGAAAGTGTTTACAGCGATTAGAAGGGTACATTTCGACGCTAAATCTTTGCTGAGGAAACTTCCCGGTCTTTCCTGGCAATACTTTTTCATAACGCTCTCCGCGGGAAGTTGAGAACCCATAATCCAGTGTGGTAAAATAATGAAAGTGGTATTTCTGAGAGGAGGCCAAGGATGAAAACCATCTTCCGGAATTCCGGATTGTATATACTACTCATCCTTGTCACCGTCGGGATCGCAAACCTATTTTGGAACCCCGGTACGGAGACGGAAACGTTAACCTATACCAAGTACCAGCAAAAGCTGGAACAGGGCAAGATCTCAGAAGCGACCGTGCGCCCGGAAGGGGGCACCTACCATATTGAAGGGAAATACAGCAAAGGGGTCAACAAGACATTTACGACCAATGGTCCTTACGGAGAAGGCAGTACCGTTATTCAGGACCTGAAAAAGGCTGGCGTCAATACAACGGTCGAGAAGGCGAAGAGCGACTCCATCTGGCTTACGCTGTTCACTTCGATTATTCCCTTTGCCATCATGCTTCTTCTTTTCTTTGTTCTATTCAGCAATGCCCAGGGTGGCGGCAACCGGGTAATGAACTTCGGCAAGAGCAAAGCCAAGATGTACAACGAGGAGAAGAAGAAAGTCACCTTTGGAGACGTGGCTGGAGCCGATGAAGAGAAGACCGAGTTGGTGGAAGTGGTCGACTTCCTCAAGGACCCCCGCAAATTTGCCGCTGTGGGTGCCCGTATTCCCAAGGGAGTGCTGTTGGTAGGCCCTCCGGGAACAGGTAAAACTCTCTTGGCCCGGGCTGTGGCCGGTGAAGCCGGCGTTCCCTTCTTCAGCATCAGTGGTTCCGACTTCGTTGAAATGTTTGTCGGGGTAGGAGCCTCTCGCGTTCGCGACTTGTTTGAACAAGCGAAGAAAAATGCTCCTTGTATTATCTTTATCGATGAGATCGACGCCGTCGGACGCCAACGGGGTGCCGGACTGGGTGGCGGTCACGATGAGCGGGAGCAGACTTTGAACCAATTGCTGGTGGAGATGGATGGGTTTGGGGCCAACGAAGGAATTATTATGATGGCGGCCACCAACCGCCCGGATATCCTCGATCCGGCTCTCCTTCGTCCTGGACGCTTTGACCGTCAAATCACGGTCAATCGTCCGGATGTTAAGGGTCGTGAAGAAGTGCTCAAAGTTCATGCCCGGAACAAGCCTTTGTCTGATGATGTCAAGCTGAAAACCATCGCCCAACGCACTACTGGGTTTACCGGGGCTGATCTGGAAAACTTGCTCAACGAAGCAGCACTGCTGGCGGCTCGTCGTAGTAAGCGGAAAGTGACGATGGCCGAGGTGGATGAAGCAATCGACCGCGTGATCGCCGGACCGGAGAAGAAGAGCCGCCTGATCAGCGAGAAGGAAAAGAAGACGATCATTTACCACGAAGGCGGTCACGCCGTAGTGGGGTACTTCCTGGAGCACGCGGAGACAGTTCATAAAATCACCGTCGTCCCTCGGGGACAGGCAGGGGGATACGTGGTGATGTTGCCTAAGGAAGACCGGATGCTGTTGACCAAAAGTGAGTTGCTGGATCGGGTGACCGGTCTGTTGGGGGGGCGGGCGGCTGAAGAAGTGGTCTTCAACGAAGTGAGCACCGGCGCTTCCAATGACTTCGAAAAGGCGACCAGTATCGTGCGTAGCATGATCACCGAGTACGGGATGAGTGAACGATTGGCTCCGATGCAATTTGGGCGCAGTCAGGGTCAGGTCTTCCTGGGTCGGGACCTTGGTCATGAGCAGAATTATTCCGATGCCGTCGCCCACGAAATCGATATGGAAATGCAGGAAATGATCAGCAGTTGTTATCAGAAGGCGAAGGATATCCTGATTGAAAAACGGGATAAACTGGAACTGCTCGCTGAGACTCTCTACAAGAAAGAGACCTTGGATGCTGACGAGATCCGTCAATTGATGGACAACGGGAAGTTGGATCAACCCATCGACGTTCATATTCAGAGTCAGTCCGATGAGGAGAAGTCCGCAGACGAAAAGGATTCCGAGGATGAGCAGAAATAAATGATTTTACCCAGAGATGCCCCCACGGGGGCGTCTTTTTTATCCTGGAATATTGTCAGGGCAGGCGACCCGGTTGATCGACCCTATGGAAATGGATATGCTAAAATAGCCATGATGATCAGGGCAGGAGGGCCGTTGAAACCAGGGTGAATCGCAATGTTCCGGCAATCCGTTTTTCCATGTACAGGAAGAGGCAGAGGTTTAAACTGGCGCGGATATGGTGTAAAAGTGGCAGCATCCGTATAACCTATCTCAGAGAGCTACCGGCCAGCCGTTGAATCAGGAATGGGAGGAGCATGCTGAATTGGTGACCAAAAAAACGGAGAAGAAGATCCCCAGTGACATTGAAATCGCCCAAGAGGCAATGATGCAACCGATTGGAGAGATCGCTGCTCGCTTAGGGCTGGAGGAAGAGGACCTGGAGCTGTTCGGTAAGTACAAAGCCAAGATTTCCTCGGCAGTCTGGGACCGGATTCAATCTCGTCCTGACGGACGGTTGATCCTGGTTACCGCCATCAGTCCCACTCCTGCTGGGGAAGGGAAGTCCACCGTCACAGTCGGTCTCGGTCAGGGACTCAACCGGATTGGGAAAAAAGCCGCTGTCGCCCTGCGGGAACCCTCCCTTGGCCCCAGTATGGGGATTAAAGGGGGAGCTGCTGGCGGCGGGTACTCGCAAGTGTTGCCCATGGAGGAGATCAATCTTCACTTTACCGGGGATTTTCATGCGATTACCTCCGCTCATAACGCCATATCTGCGGTGATCGACAACCATCTTCATCAGGGGAATTCTCTGGGGATCGATCCTCGGCGCATTCTCTGGAAACGGGTGTTGGATCTGAACGACCGGGCTCTGCGCCATATTGTGGTAGGACTGGGAGGTAAAGCCCATGGGATGCCACGGGAGGACGGGTTTGACATCACTGTGGCTTCGGAGCTGATGGCTATCCTGTGCCTGGCTCGGGATCTGGAAGACCTGAAGGAACGGATCAGTCGGATTCTAGTCGCCTATCGTTGGGACGGTTCCCCGGTGACTGTAGCCGACCTGGGCGTGCAGGGAGCAGCGGCACTCCTTCTAAAAGATGCGATTCGTCCCAACCTGGTTCAGACATTGGAGAACACACCGGCATTTGTCCACGGAGGCCCATTCGCCAACATCGCTCATGGCTGTAACAGTCTGGTCGCTACTCGTCATGCCCTGAAACTCTCGGAGTACACCGTGACGGAGGCGGGATTCGGGGCGGACCTGGGGGCGGAGAAGTTTCTCCACATCAAAAGTCGCATCGGCGATCTCCAGCCGGATGTGGCCGTGATTGTAGCTACGGTCCGAGCTTTGAAAATGCATGGCGGAATGGCGAAGAAGGATCTGCAAACCCCAAATCTCGCTGCTTTACGCCAGGGGCTGCCCAACCTGGAACGCCACCTGGAGACGATGCGGAACTTCGGTCTGGCCCATGTGGTGGCGATCAACCGATTTCCCACGGATACGGAGGAAGAATTGGAATTGATCCGTCAATGGTGCGAAGAGCGAGGGGTGCCTGTCTCCCTAACGGAAGTCTGGGAGCACGGGGGTGCCGGCGGAGAGGACCTCGCCAAAAAAGTAGTTCAGTTGGCGGAGTCAGGTACCTCCCATCTGCAATTTCAATATGATCTGGACCAACCCATTCGGACCAAGATCGCGGCGATCGCTCGCCAGGTTTACGGAGCCGAGGGGGTGGAATACAGTCCCCAGGCGGAGAAACAGATGGAGGAGATTGAAGCCAATGGATGGGAGCAATTACCGATCTGTATGGCCAAGACCCAGTATTCCCTCTCTGATGACCCGGCGTTACTGGGGCGGCCGGAGCATTTCACTCTCCATGTGAGGGAGTTGCGCCCTTCTGTGGGAGCAGGTTTTCTAGTTGCGCTAACGGGGAATATGTTGACCATGCCGGGTCTGCCCAAACAACCTGCCGCCCTGGGTATGGACGTGGATGCTGCGGGAAGGGTATCGGGATTGTTTTGACAGGATCCGGGATGGACTCCTGTGACCTGGATCCCAAAAGCGGGGGACTGCTGAATGCTTCTGGCGATGGATGTCGGTAATACCAACATTGATTTTGGCATATACAGAGGGGATGAACTGCTCTATCATTGGCGAGTCCAAACGGATAAGCAGTCTACAGAAGATGAGTACGGCATGCGGCTGAAAAATTTGTTTGGGCATGTGGGGATCCGATTGGAGGAGATTGACGGGATCATTATCTGTTCTGTGGTCCCTCCTCTCACCCATGTCCTGAAATTGCTCACGCGAAAATATTTTCAGGTCCAGCCGTTGATTGTCGGGCCTGGGGTGAAGACGGGACTCAATATCCAGTATGAAAATCCCCGGGAGGTTGGCACCGACCGCATCGTCAACGCCGTTGCTGCCATCGGTCGGTTTGGGGCGCCAGTGATCGTGGTCGATTTCGGGACAGCGACCACGTTCTGCTTTATCGATGAGAGAGGACATTATGTCGGAGGGGCGATCACCCCTGGGATCACCATCTCTGCAGAGGCCTTGTATCAACGGGCTTCCCAGCTCACCCGGGTGGAAATCGTCCAACCTGAGAGCGTGATCGGACGGAACACCATCAAGGCGGTTCAAGCCGGCGTTTACTACGGCTATGTGGGGACCGTGGATGGGATTGTCACCCGGATGAAAGCCTTGATGAAGAAACCACCGACCGTGGTTGCCACCGGGGGACTGGCGGAGCTGATCTGTGCAGAGACCCGCACCATTGATGTAGTGGATCCCTTGCTTACACTGAAGGGATTGAAAATGATCTACGATCGGAATTCCAATTGAGGTGAACGGGACTCTGCATGGCGTGTTTTTTCACAGTCGACGGAAAGTGAGGATGTCAAAATGACCGCAGTACAGGATTACGCGATCCGGGGCACCGCATATCAGGGGTTTGTACGGGCTTTTGCCTGTGTGACCACCGACATGATGAATGAGATGCAAAAGCGTCATCAAACCTGGCCTATCGCCAGCGCCGCCTTGGGACGAACGGTGTCGGCGGGAGCGATGATGGGGATGGCGATGAAAAATGACTCCGACAAAATGACGATCCGAGTCCAAGGGGATGGCCCCTTAGGGCAGATCCTGGTCGATGTGGAGTCTGGGGGAAGGGTTCGGGGCTACGTGCAAAATCCGGTGGTGGATCTGCCTCACAATGCCCAGGGAAAGTTGAATGTGGGTGGGGGCGTGGGCCAAGGAACCCTGAGTGTGGTTCAAGATCTGGGTCTAAAGGAGCCCTATCAAGGGAGCGTCGACTTGGTCTCCGGAGAGCTGGGGGATGATTTCACCTATTACCTGACGGTCTCGGAACAGATTCCCTCCTCTGTGGGAGTGGGGGTCCTGGTGGCTCCCGATGGAGGGATCCTCCATTCCGGCGGCTTTATCGTTCAGCTGATGCCCGGTGCTGAAGAACAATTGATCGCAGACTTGGAACAACGGATCCAGCACATGCCTTCCGTCACGCAATTGATGGAAAAAGGAGACCGTCCCGAGGATCTTCTCTACCGAATCCTGGGGGACAGTCTGAAAATCAACGAACAGCAACCCCTCAGCTTCCACTGTCACTGCTCCCGAGAGCGGGTGGAAAATACCTTGCGCAGTCTGGGCAAGGATGAATTACAACAATTGATCGAGGAGCAGGGATCAGCGGAAGTGATCTGTCATTTTTGTAATGAAGTTTACCAGGTGCCCAAACCGGATCTGGAGAAATTGGTGCAAGAGGCCAATTGAAAAGTACGATGCAGTCCGATCCACATCCAGTGGACTCGGGCTGTTTTCTTTTTGGGGGCATGAGTGGGGCTGGGGAGGAAGAAAATAGAGAGGAAAACCCGTTGCTAACTTGAAATTGACAGAGCGAGGGCGGATTGGTACGATAAAACCATAAATACCAACCGAACTACTTGGTAAAAAGGGGAGGCCATTATGCGCGTTGCCAACAGCATTACTGATCTCATCGGGGAAACCCCTATTGTGAAGTTGAATCGCATTGTAGGCAAATCAGACGCTGACATCTATCTGAAACTGGAATATTTCAACCCTGGGAGCAGTGTGAAAGACCGGATCGCCCTTAGCATGATCGAAGACGCAGAGGAACGGGGGGAATTGAAGCCAGGGGATACGATCCTGGAGCCTACCAGTGGAAACACGGGAATCGGGTTGGCTATGGTCGCAGCGGCCAAGGGGTATCGAGCGATTCTGGTGATGCCGGATACTATGAGTATGGAACGGCGCAACCTCCTACGGGCCTATGGGGCGGAACTGGTGCTTACACCTGGAGCCGAGGGGATGAAGGGAGCCATCGCCAAAGCAGAAGAGTTGGCCGCTACCCGCCAGGATGTGTTCATGCCGCAACAGTTTAACAATCCGGCCAACGTGAAGATTCATGCAGAGACGACGGGGCCGGAGCTCATCAAACAGATGGGCGGCCAGGTGGATGCCTTTGTAGCTGGGGTGGGCACCGGCGGAACCATTACCGGTGTCGGGAAAGTTCTGAAAGAGCAGATTCCCGATATTCATATCGTCGCAGTGGAACCCACCGCTTCTCCTGTCCTCTCCGGTGGCCAACCCAGTCCCCATAAGATCCAGGGGATTGGAGCCGGGTTTGTCCCGGAGATTCTGGATCGGGAGATCTATGATGAAGTGATCACCATCGACAACGAAGAAGCTTTTACATGGGCTCGCCGGCTGGCCCGGGAAGAAGGGATCCTCGGGGGGATCTCCTCTGGAGCTGCTGTCGCCGCCTCTATGAAGGTGGCTCGCCGGTTGGGAGAAGGCAAACGGGTGTTGACAGTGATCCCCAGCAATGGGGAGCGCTACTTGACCACTCAGCTGTACCAATTTGAAGAGTGAGGCTGGATCTGGCCCCGCGTGAGCGGGGCTTTTTTCCTGTTGAAAGGGGCGAGGGGAAGGGGAAAGGACACCTTTTTTCCCCGCCGGTTTTGTTGTAAACTGGGGGAAGGGTTTTGTGCAATCAATCACAACATGACAGCAGGCCTACGGGAGGCAGACCGCTGTCAGCCAAGGATATAGATTCCAGCCGATGTGGAGGAGAGAACCCTTGACACAAACGACGCTAACTCCCTTCCGGCCGATCCAGGCCGGTGCCTTTACCTTGCCCACAGACCGACGTACTGTGGTGATGGGGATTCTCAATATTACTCCCGATTCTTTTTCCGACGGAGGGAAGTATCATCAGATGGAGTCGGCGATGAACCGCGCTCGGCAACTGGTGGCGGATGGTGCCGACCTGATCGATGTGGGAGGCGAATCCACCCGACCGGGATATACTCCCGTCTCCTTGGAGGAGGAGTTGCAACGGGTGATCCCTGTCATCCGTGAACTATCTCAAACCATCGACGTACCTATCTCCATCGACACCACCAAGGCGGAGGTGGCCCGGCAGGCGGTGGAAGCGGGTGCCCATATCATCAATGATCAGTGGGGATGCAAAAAAGACCCCGACATGGCCCGAACCGCAGCGGAACTGGATGTACCAGTAATCCTGATGCATAATCGGGAGGAAGCCCGTTATCACTCCCTGATGGAAGAGGTCTGTGCCGACTTGATGGAATGTGTGGACATCGCCCGCAGGGCGGGAGTCAAAGAAGAGCGAATCATCCTTGATCCGGGGATTGGCTTCGGCAAGACCCATTCGCAAAATCTGACGGTAATGAACCATCTGGAGCAGATCGTGGAACTGGGCTTTCCCGTTCTCCTCGGCACCTCTCGCAAATCCCTGGTCGGACGTACCCTGGATCTGCCGGTGGAAGAGCGAGTGGAAGGGACCGGGGCGACGGTCACCTTGGGGATTGCCAAGGGTTGCCGGATGGTGCGTGTTCACGATGTGAAAGAGATGGTCCGGTTCTCTCGTATGACGGATGCCATGGTGAATGCTTCCGCTGGAGGGGATCTCTGATGGACAAGATCTTTTTCAACGGAATGGCTTTTTATGCTTATCATGGTGTATTCCCTGAGGAGAACCGGCTGGGGCAACGGTTTCTCGTCGATCTGGAATTGGGCCTTCACTTCCAAGCAGCGGCAGAGACAGATGATCTCCGGCAAACGGTGAACTATGCCGAGGTGTATGAGGCGGTGCAGGCCGAGGTGGAGGGGAACACCTATGCCTTGCTGGAAACTTTGGCGGAGCGGATCGCCGATCGCTTGTTGACTGGTTTTCCGGTGGAAGAGGTGCAAGTCCGGGTCACCAAACCGGATCCGCCGATTCCGGGCTACTACCAGTCTGTCGGAGTAGAGATCCAGCGGAGGCAACCGCGATGAACCAGACCGTGACTGCCTACCTCGGTCTGGGAAGCAATCTGGGAGACCGCCGGCTTCAGCTGGAGGAGGCGCTCCTCCGCTTGCACCGGCGAGAAGGGATTCAACTCACCCAGCTCTCTTCGCTGTATGAGACAGCACCGGTGGGTTTCCTTGATCAACCCTACTTTCTCAATCTATGTGCGGAAATCCAGACGACCTTGTCCCCAGAGTCTCTCCTCTGGGAATTATTGCAAGTGGAACAGGAACTTCATCGAGTGCGCCGGGTGCGATGGGGTCCACGCACGATCGATGTGGATTTGCTCTTGTATAGCGACCAGATTTTGCAGGAAGAGAAGTTGATCCTTCCTCATCCCCGCATGATCGAGCGTCCCTTTGTCCTGATCCCCTTGGCGGAGATTGCGAGGGAAGTGAAGGTCCCCGGAACCGGAAAAACCGTCGGCCAGTGGCGGGAGGAGATGGGAAGCCCCGAGGATGTGGTCCCATGCAGCGACCCACTCACCCTGGCGCAGGTAACGAACGATCTAGAAGCAAATGTTCACAGGGAGGATTAGGGGATTCATAGGGAGCCGTCTTGGAATCGGCAGAACTTGGGCGCCGCAATGTGAAGCCCCACCCCATCGTCCCAGATGCAGGATAGGACCCTACGGAGCGGCTAAAAGGAGGTGTTTCAGATGCAACCGATGAAGTTGAAGATCGGACCGATCGAGACAGAGAACAATGTGGTGTTGGCCCCGATGGCCGGCGTCTGCAACCCAGCCTTCCGCTTGATCGCCCGGGAGTTTGGCACAGGGCTGGTCTGTGCGGAGATGGTGAGTGACAAGGCGATCCTGCATGGGAATGAACGGACGAAAAGGATGCTGCAGGTGGACGAACGGGAGAAACCCCTCTCCCTCCAGATCTTTGGCGGGGACAAGGAGAGTCTGGTGGAAGCGGCGCAGGTGGTGGACCAACTGACCAATGCCGACATTATCGATATTAACATGGGTTGTCCCGTGCCCAAGGTGATCAAGTGCGATGCCGGTGCCCGCTGGCTCCTGGATCCCAACAAGATTGAAGAAATGGTCTCTGCTGTGGTGGAAGTCGTCGACAAACCGGTGACAGTGAAGATGCGCACCGGCTGGGATGAAGACCATATCTATGCGGTGGAGAACGCCAAGGCGCTGGAACGGGCGGGAGCACAAGCCGTCTCCCTGCACGGGCGCACCCGGCAACAGATGTACACCGGGAAAGCTGACTGGGACATCATCCGCCAAGTGAAAGAAGCGGTGCAAATCCCCGTGATCGGCAACGGGGATATCCAGACGCCTCAGGATGCCAAGCGGATGCTGGACACTACTGGTTGCGATGGGGTGATGATCGGTCGTGCCGCCCTGGGCAATCCCTGGATGCTGTACCGGACGATCCATTACCTGTCCACAGGAGAACTGCTTCCGGAACCCACTCCCCAGGAAAAAGTGGAGATCGCCCTCTTGCACATGGACCGGCTGATCGCCCTCCGTGGGGAAGAAGTCGCCGTCCGGGAGATGCGCAAGCATGCTTCCTGGTACCTGCGGGGCATGCGGGGAGCGGCCCGGATCAAGGATCAGGTGAATGAACAGACCACTCGGGAGGGAATGGCCCAGGTCTTGACCGGATTTGTGGAGCAGTGGGAAGCGCGTTCCAAACAGCAACCCGCCTGAACAGGTTCATAGGATGTAGGTTCTCGGATGTGACGGCACTTTCATCGATTGAAACGGATGAATTTTGACTATACAGGAGAATAACGGAGCATCGCCGCTTTAGAGGAGTGAGATGGTTATCATGAATCAAGAAGAAGAGTTGAACGAACTGTTTCAGGTGCGACGGGACAAGCTGGATACACTGCGGGAGCGGGGAATCGATCCTTTCGGCGGCAAATTTGAACGGACCCATCATGCACGGGAGATTCTCGATGCCTTTGATGCTTTGAGCAAAGAGGAGATCGAGGAGAAGCAGCAGGCAGCGGTGATCGCCGGCCGGCTGGTCTCCAAGCGGAAGCAGGGGAAAGCCACCTTTGCCCATCTGCAGGATCAGAGCGGGCGCATCCAGATCTATGTCCGCAAGGATGAAGTCGGAGAAGAGGATTATGAAACTCTATCCACTTCAGATTTGGGGGACTGGCTAGGTATCTCCGGCATGGTCTTCAAGACCAACCGGGGAGAGACCAGCGTCAAGGCGGCGAAACTCACCTTTCTCAGCAAATCCCTGCGGCCCCTGCCGGAGAAGTTCCACGGGTTGAAAGATGTGGAACTCCGTTACCGCAAACGTTATCTCGATCTGATCATGAATCCGGAAGTGAAAGAGACCTTTATCACCCGCAGTCACATCATCAGCTCCATCCGCCGGTATCTGGATGGCCAAGGCTATTTGGAAGTAGAGACGCCCACTTTGCACACCATCCCTGGCGGTGCGGCAGCCCGTCCCTTTATCACCCATCATAATGCACTGGATATGGAACTGTATCTGCGGATTGCCATCGAGCTCCATCTGAAGCGGCTGATTGTCGGCGGAGTTGAGAAGGTGTACGAGATCGGCCGGGTCTACCGCAACGAAGGCATCTCCACCCGGCATAACCCGGAGTTTACGATGTTGGAGCTGTATGAAGCTTTCGCTGATTTCCATGACATTATGGACCTGACGGAAAAGATGATCACCTATGTCGCCCGGGAGGTGCTGGGTAGTGACACCCTTCACTACGGGGAACACACCGTCCAATTGGGCAAACCCTGGGCGCGCAAGCATATGGTGGATCTGGTGAAGGAATACACCAGCATCGATTTTTGGCAGGAGATGGAGGATGAGAAAGCCCGTTCTCTGGCTCAGGAGCAGGGAGTGGAGCTGAAGCCGGGCATGACCTTCGGCCACATCGTCAATGAATTTTTTGAACAGAAAGTGGAGGAGAAGCTGATCCAGCCCACTTTTGTTTACGGGCATCCGGTGGAGATCTCTCCCCTCGCCCGCAAGAATGAAGAAGATCCGCGGTTTACCGACCGTTTTGAGCTCTTCATCGTCGGCCGGGAGCATGCCAATGCCTTTACCGAGCTGAATGATCCCCTGGATCAACGGGAGCGCTTTGAAGCCCAAGTCCGGGAGAAATCCCAGGGTAACGACGAGGCTCATCCCATGGATGAGGGTTTCCTGGAAGCCTTGGAGTATGGGATGCCCCCCACCGGCGGCCTCGGCATCGGTCTGGATCGCCTGGTGATGCTGCTTACCAACAGCGCCTCCATCCGCGATGTCCTCTTGTTCCCCACCTTGCGGGATCAGGGATGAGGCGATGAGGGTGATAGAAAGCCCAGTGAACCAACCCTTGGTTGGACACTGGGCTTTTGCATGGGGAGAGGCAGACGTGTTGATTAACTTTAGGTAGAAAATCAGGTCGGGAGGGTGGGACGGTGATTCGCCTTTGCACCCATAGGGCACAAGTCTCGCCAGGGTCGCTTTCCGCTCCCGGGTCTCGCTATGCGCTCTTTGCAAGAGATCGTAGCCGAACCACCCTCCCCGTCCCTTCAAGCCATCTTTTGCGATGGGGGCAATGGGAAGAGCGAAAGGGCCGTTTCGTTTCCGTTATCCATTTTATAGATAATCAACATCCCTGGGGAGAGGGTGAGGAAAATGTGCTTTACCGACTTGGCTTAGATCCATAACCTTTTTCTTGCTTTAGAATCTGATTCAACCGATCCGGGTAGTTGGTCACGATCCCGTCGACTCCCCAGAGGATCAATCGGCGCATATCCCGAGGACGGTTGACAGTGTAAGGATGGATCACCATTCCGTGACGGTGGGTGCGGCGGACATCTTCCGGACGCATCCGCCGATGATCATAGCCGACTCCATCCGCATAGGCGGCGACATGGCGGAGGGTTTGGGGAGTCAAGTAACCGGATTCCTTGTAATGAAACAGTTGGATCAGCGGAATTTGGGGGAGCCTTTGATGGACCCGCTTCAGGCTGTTTCGGTCAAAGGAGACGATCATCACTTGGGACTCCTGTTTTTTGCGGGGCAAGAGGCGGTGCTTCTCCAATGTGTGGAACAGTTTTCTCTCCAGCTGGGGTCCGGCGGATTCCTCCTTGATCTCGATGCTGAAACGGATTTTCCCATTTTTCAGCCGGAGAACCTCCTCCAAGGTGGGAATTTGAAGCCCCTGAAATTGCGGGTCCCATTTGCGGGGATGTTGTTTCCCGAACCAAGTGCCGGCATCCAGCTGTTTCAACTGAGCCAGGGTATGTTTCTGCACGGGTCCGCTTCCATTGGTGGTCCGATCTAAGGTTTCATCATGGATAACCACCAGCTGTCCGTCTCGAGTCAGATGCAGATCCAACTCCATCCAATCCGCTCCCATCCGCTGAGCCAGCTGATAGGCAGGCAGCGTCGACTCCGGCGCATGTCCTGAGGCCCCCCGATGGGCGATATTCCACACCTTCTCCCTCGCCGTCGCCTCCTCCATCATCCCGGTCCCTGTCCAAACAGGTAACAAAATCACCAGTACTAGTCCAACCCGTAACCAGTATCGGTGCGTTTCCATGGGTATCCCTCCTACAGGGCTTAGGATGCCCCTGGGGAGCGGAAACTCATTCTGAATCAGGGCTGTTGTTCGGAATCAAAGGTGGCAGGATGTATTGGAGAAAGGCTACTCTTCAGGTCATGACCCCCTTCTTCCGCCAGAACTCCAGTCCAAGCCCGCCGTTCCCGGATGATGGAGAGACGATCAATTCGCGTCACCCGTCTTAAAATGGGAACGGAGGTTCATAGACATGTCTGAAATCCATATGGAAACTTTGGAGAAATTAATGAGGGGAGAACGCCTGTAACGATAGGGCTTACCGTCCCTTCAGCACTTCCTGCAGTCGGTCGGGATGATTGGTGATCAGCCCGGTGACTCCCCAGTGGATCAGCTTCCTCATATCTGACTTGGAGTTGACGGTATAGGGCTTGATGTCCAAACCGTGCTTGCGTACCTTTTGCACATAATTGCGATCGATCTGCTCAAAGTTCGGCCCGACACCGATGGCGTAGGATTTGATATCTGTCAGTTCTTGATCTGTGATCGTGGCTGGTTTGGAGTAGGAGAGAAGCTGAACCAAGGGGATGTTTGGATTCAATCGGTGTATCTTTAACAGACTCTCCTGACTAAAGGACTGGACCAGCACATGACCTGTGCGCAGGGAAGATTTCCGTAACAGCTGATGCCGCTCCAAAGTGTCGAGCAGTTTCTCCTCCATCCCTGGATAGACATGAGGTGCCTTCGTTTCAATGTAGTATTTCTTATGAGGACCGAAGTGCTCCAGCACTTCATCCAGAGTGGGCACACGCTGGCCCCCATACTCCGGTTTGGCATACTGGGGATACTTTTCGTTAAACCAGGAGCCTGCATCCAATTTCTTAATCTCCGCCAGGGTGTGATCCTTCACCTGACCGCTTCCGTTGGTGGTTCGATCCACCGTCTCATCATGCATGCAGATCAATTCACCGTCCTGGGTCATCTGCAGATCGATCTCAATATAGTCCCCTTTCAACCGCTCTCCCAACTGATAGGAGGGAAGAGTATGTTCCGGTGCATAGGCGGAAGCCCCACGATGGGCTATATTGAGCACCTTTTTCTGCTTGGCGTCTACCACTGAACCGCTTGTCAGGCCAGTCATCAACAACCCCACCGCAGTCACTCCCGACAACCAAACCTTCCAATCCAATTTCATCGAACCCACCCTTTCCAAAGAATCTCCCATGGACATCCTATCCATTGAGTATTAAGAATGGGTTGACAAAGGATGAAAAAAGGATTGATAGAGTCAGGAAGAAGATAGATCTTTTTCTCTCTTTCCTTCTTTTTTATTTTGAAAGAAAACATTGAATAATGGTTAATATTTTGCTATTCTACAACCAGCTTGGGAGTAAGTGGGAGGATCGGATATGAAGAAAGTGATGGTCATCTCTTTCGCAACGATCGCCTTTTTGTTCATCGGCGTGATTGTTTTTTTTCAGCACTTTTTCATCTACGAAGTAGATGGCAACAGTATGCATCCCACCCTCAAAAATCGTGAATCCGTCCTCAGTCGGGAGTTCGCACTGAAAGATATTGAGGGGGGAGACATTGTCGGTTTTACTCATCCCGACTTTGCGGAGAATGAGTTTTTAAAACGAGTGGTGGGCTTGCCAGGAGATACAGTGGAAATCAAAAACGAACAGGTCCTCATCAACGGGAAGAAAGCTCCATATCCCATCCAGGCCCAAGGGGCTCCCGATTTTGGGCCGGTCCATGTGAAAAAGGGTCATCTGTTCCTGTTGGGTGACCGACTCTCCCTCAGTGAGGACAGTCGGGATTTTGGAGTGATTTCATACGAGGAGATCCGAGGGGTATTGGTATTTAAGTGATGAGGATCAACGGAGGCGAAGAACGTGGATAGATCCCAACCGTGGATTTCGATCTGGCTGCACACCCGAGAGACCATTCGGGAATCCTTGCGAGAGACATCCCGCTTGACGAAAATCATTTTGATCGTATTATTCGGAATGGTCTTGGGTTATGATATCGCTTCATTACAGGATTTAGGAGATAAATATTCTTTGGGATGGATTTTGTGGGGATCGCCCTTGACCGGTATTTTCAACGCTTGGATCTACTGGCTGGTGATCAGCTGGCTGGCCTATTGGATCGGTCGTCGCCTTTTCCAAGGAGAAGGGGATTGGGAGGAAACACGGACCGCCGTGGCCTGGGCCTCGGTTCCCTTCATCGCCAAATGGATCCTCTGGATCCCGCAGTGGTTTCTGTTTGGGGCGGACAATTTTACAAGGTCCACACCGCTACTGGACACCTCGGTGGGATGGTCCGTTGGGTTTTGGCTGTTTGGATTACTGGATCTGATCTTGACCCTCTGGTATTTTGTCGTGCTGTCCAAGAGCATCGGTGAGGTGCATGGGATCTCCTCCGTACAGGGCTTGGGGATTGTCTTGCTCAGCTATCTAGCAGTGATTTTGGTGCTGGCGTTGATCAGCATAATCACCTTCAGCCTTCTGGTGAGGTAGGAAAACGGAAGGAGAAACGGGCCTATGCAGAAAGGATGGAGATCCCTGATCCGGGGGAGAAAAGGTGCCCAGACCGTGGAGTATGTCATCATCCTGGTGGCGGGTGCACTGTTGGCGGGGATCTTATACAATTTCCTGTCAGGCGGTGAATTGAAGAATACGCTGGAAACGAAGATCGAACAGATTATTGCAGGGAATGTAGGCAATGGCAAAGCCCCTAGGAATGAAAAACAACCAGAGCCCAAGCCACCACCTAAACCCCAGCCGGAGCCAAAGAAAGAAGAGAAAGACAAACCATGGTGGAAGAAATTCACGGACAATCGGTATGTGAAAGAAGGAACTGATTTTGTATTGGACAGCGTCCCCGTGGTTAGCAATATTAAGTCGGGCTACGAAGCCGCCAGGGGAAAAGATATCTTTGGAAATAAACTGAGCAAAACGGATCGCGCCATCGCAGCCACAGGGGTGCTTATTCCCGGAGCCAAGCATATCAAACGGGGAGTCAAAGTGGCCGACAAGGGCCTGGACGCGATCAAAGGGTCTAAGAAAAACCGAAGGGTGAATCGGGAAGGCTGTACATGTCCGAAGGAAAAACAGAAAAAAGGAACCCCTACTAAAGTCACCTTTAGTGCAGATTCCAAGAAACATGTCCGTGATAGACATGTTGGAAACAAGCCGGGCTGGGAGCATAAAAGCAAATGGACAGTGAGTGGTGGGGAATGGGTGACTTATTCAAGAAAAACATTTAGAAAACCGGACAAGGTTTCAAAAGATGGAGACCGTTTTGTTTATGAAAAAGAATTTAGCGATCCGATAGGCGTGGATGCAAATGGTGATAAGCTATATAAAGTCAGGGTAGTAGTGGAGAAAGACGGGGAAGTGGTGACGTCCTTTCCACAAAAAGACTGGAAAAAATAATGGAGGTGAACACATGGGAATGGACCTGTTGATGTATGATACAAAAGGGAATCTGATCAAAGTATTGGAAATCCCCGCCGAATTGCATCACAATATATTCAGAGAGACGGAAGTATGGAGTAGCTATCTGGAGCTGCGTAAAATCAAAGACTACTATAAAACCAATGTCCATTGGGGAGCTGATGAAATCAAACGCTTTCAGTCTGATCTGGAACAAATCAGCCTGTTCTTAAGTCCATCTGGAAAGAAGCAGGCTCATCAATTGATATCAGCAATCCAAGTTCACCATCCTTGGAAAGTCAGGATTACAGGTGATTAACGGATCGGTAAGAATCGAGGTTTTTATCCATGGGATGCATCCCCGTCGGGGGTGGATCCCTGATTTTTTATATCAATCTCTTTCAGGACTGAAAATGAAACCATCAAACCCTCACCCTTTGATCCGGCAGATGATGGGGAGCGTTTGTATCCTGTTAGGATGAGGTGGGATAGATTTTGGAGAGAGAACAAGCCATATCCGTTATTGTGCAACAAGAGTTGGGGGAGATGTCCAAAGACGAACGGGAAAGCGAATTGTGGAATCTATGGGGAATAGATGAGGAATATTCTGGGATAAGGCCAAGGACTTCTTAAAGAAGGACTCGATTTTGCATTGGACAGCGTCCCCGTGGTTAACAATATCAAGTCAGGCTACGAAGCCGCCAGGGGAAAAGATATCTATGGAAATAAACTGAGCAAAACAGATCGCGCCATCGCAGCCACAGGGGTGCTTATTCCCGGAGCCAAGCATGTCAAACGAGGTGTCAAAGTGGTAGACAAGGGTCTGTACTTGGTCAAGGGAACTAAGAAAAACCGAAGGGTGAATCGAGAAGGCTTTACATGCCCGAAAAGCAACGGTTCAAAAGAAAGAAACCTCTAAAGACATCCTACAGTATGCTACCAAACGAAGGATAACAATATCAGGGATGAAGACGGGAAAATATTGAATCCGAAAAAGAAACAGGGGGGCTTGTCGTGAAAAAAAGGTACTTTGAGTATTGGGATTTGTATGATGAAGAACCTGAAGACCCACTCAGTAAAGAGGAAGCGGAAAAACGGCATCAAGGAAAAGAGCGATATGTGATAACCTTTTTAGGATATCAACATAAAATATGTTGTTGAAATGAATTTTGATGATTACTATTGTGCAGTCATGTTTTTAACGGCTGAACAAAAAAGTAATAAAAGGGAATTTTTTGTAAAATACAAAGATAAGTTATTTCTGAAGAGTAAAACATTTTTACATGACAATGGTGTTTCGAAACTAGGATACCTTTATGAAACCGATGATGGGTATCGAAAAACCCTATTTGGGAAAGAACGGGGTGGGATCATCGAGCAAACCTTTGGCACCACGGATGTGAACACTCATTTTCGGGAGATGGTGGAGTTCGGGAAGTATGACTCGATCCTCCCCCTGTCATCGAATAAATAAGTGTTCGGCCCGGATTTTTTTCGGGTCTTTTGCTTTGACTTTGAATCATATTCATCCATCTTCGTGCCAGGGTTGGGAGCCAAAGTGGCCGACAAGGGTCTGGACGCGATCAATACTATAATTGGATAAAGAGAAGGAGAGAGTCCTATGTTTAATATGCGACTAGTTGTTAGAAAACCTTTAAAAGAGCTTCCTCAAACATATTTTATAAAAGAATATAATGTTGAATTAGATGATGGAAGATCAGTCATACATGATCTATGTGAGATATTTAGTGATACTGGAGACATATCTTTTTCCGTTTCTGGGTTTGGGCAAACAGAGTGGCCAGTCGACTGTGTATTTGATCTTTCATCGGTTATGGAGCAACTACCCGAGATCATTGAAAAAATTAATAATGGATCAGATTTTATTTTAGATTTTTATGAACAAGGGATCGAACGGGAAGTGCGATTTGTATGTTGCGTAGATCATTATGTGTTAACCTGTAAGAGCAGGACGGATTGGAATCCCGATCCTGATAAAATAAGAATGAATAAAGAAGATGTTCGGTGGATGTTTATGAGTTTGTACAACAACTTTATAAAATTAAGTGATCATTTATGTCCGAATTTAGCAAGAAATTCATTATTAAAGAAATGGCTAAAGTATGGACGGTAGAACTTATATCATGGAGTAAAGAGAGAATGAACCCTTGAGGTGGGATAGATTTTGGAGAGAGAGCAAGCCATATCCGTTATTGTGCAACAAGAGTTGGGGGAGATGTCCAAAGACGAACGGGAAAGCGAACTGTGGAACCTATGGAGAATGGATGAGGAAGATCCTGAATGGGTGAGGTTGACTGATGTTTTGAAGGATGAATTGCTTCACAACGAGGAACCGGTTGCAGATGTGATGAGTTCCAGATACGATCCTTTGTTAAAGATCGTCTTAGCAAAGGGGTATGTTGGAGTTAAAAATGAGTATCTATCTGAACGGGTCACTAGAATTTTAGGTGAAGAAGTCGTCGTGGAGGGGCGAGCAGATCCGTTGTTTGCCTGTCCATGCTGCATGTATCGCTCCTTGACAGAACGTGGACAGTATGAGATTTGTCCAGTCTGTTTTTGGGAGGATGACGGAAGTAATGATCCAACACAGTATAGTGGACCCAATCATATGACATTGGCAGAAGGGCGAGATAACTTTGCTAAATATGGAGCTGTGACCCCATCCGCCTTACAATGGGTTCAGCCAGATGCAAAGAAGCGATATGACTTTGGTGGCGGAGATGCGTAAGGTATTTCTATAGATCAATCCAAATCAGTTGGTTCGGAAAAAACTTCGGGACACTTGATTTATTTTGGGGAGGGAACCGACTGGGTGGACCTGTTGATGTATGATCCAAAAGGGAATCTGATCAAAGTATTGGAAATCCCCGCCGAATTGCATCACAATATATTCAGAGAGACGGAAGTATGGAGTAGCTATCTGGAGCTGCGTAAAATCAGAGACTACTATAAAATCAATGTAAATACTCGCCTTCCATCGTTCTAATCAATTGGGAAGCTCATTATGAGGATGATCCTGACTATGTTGTAACCCTTATCAGGGGTTCATATAAAGAATTAATTAATGATTTACAATAATGTTAAGGCTCAACACAAGAAATAGTGCTTGACATATAGCATGGTTAGATGAAAGAAGCATTACCTATACTATCTAACAAGAAATTGATAGGGTGGTGTGTGTGGCTGATGTAGATTCCCGTGGGGAAGAATGGGTATTTTATTTACGACATATTTGAAGGGGCATACTACTAATCTCAGGTTTATCCAGGCGGAGGAAGACATGGATTACCTTATGTAAAAGTAAAGGGAAATGGGGTTAATTAAAAGGGAGATTTCTATTGGGTTGGTTAAAATTTGGGGGTGAGGGCGATGTACAGTAGACTGCCAAATTTCAATGCCCCTATTCAACCGGGTGTGTCATGTGGGGGTCTTCATATTGGTGAAAGCTTGTTGGAATACATTGATTTGTTCTCTTCTTTTTCACTTAAAATGTACGATGGACAACAAAAATATGCTGAATTGCATTCCCCATTGCACGTAGAGTATGTTTATAAAGATAAAATTTCATATGTATTTCATATTCCGGACCACAAACTCATGAAGATATGTGCTTTTGAAAACTACAAAGGTAAACTATTTGATAAGATCTATTTGGGAATGGATCTGGATGAAGCTGTAAAAAAAGAGCCAAAGCTGTACTATGATGAGGACGAAGAGCTGTATTTCATAAAAGGTGTCAAAGGTGTAAGTATCGAACCCGATGGATACTATAAACAAATTTACTCTATAATTGTATATTCAGAGGATTTGATTTAGGATAGGAAAAAATGATTCGCCAGATATATCTTTGGGAAGGGGTTTAGTAAAAATATGGGATGACTGGACATGTTGTATAACGCCCCATTTTAAAATATGCAACACCCGGTTTACCGAGACATCCAGCCCCCCATAATGGTAGAAAATCCATTGATGAAGATAAGGCGTCGTCAATGGAGCAGTGAAGAAAAAGTGGCGATTATGATAGAAGGTTTGAAACAGAATCGATCAATCTCTAGAGTTCGCCGGGAGCATCAAATCTCGCAGGAGCTTTACTACCAATGGAGGGATGCGTTTTTAGATGGAGCAAGCTTTTAAGTTTAAGGGAGATGCCAGAGGGTAATGGCTCACTACTCAAACTGTCACGACTTCCTCCATCCCCTTTTACGGAAGGGTAATATTATGAATAAGGAACACCAAGAGATTATGAAATTCTGGGGGAATTCTCTGGTTGCACTAGACCCCCAAACAGTAGAAAACCAAAACCTGTCCCAGGAAACAAAAAACTTGTTATGTACCGTGGGAATTCCCGAAAATCACAGTAAAATCAGAGAGTCTCTCCTAATTACTTTTTATGAGGACCCCTTTCCTGTCGAATTTCAACAGGAGAATTATTTAGTTATTGGGGATGATTACGGTACCAAGATTGGTATTAAAAAAACAACTGAAGAGATTTATTCTATTAAAGAGTCGGAAACAAGATTTATAAATTCCAATATTGAATTGTTTCTGAAGTTCCTGCAGATCTATATATCTGTAGAATTTGAAAAGGTCTCAGATGAAGATATCGCGGAGTTGATAAATGGAGTTGAAGAAAGGTTTAATCATTTAGATAGTAAGTCTCTGGAAGATGAAGAAAACTGGTGGCCTGTAATTTTGGAACAAATTGAAGAGGGATTCATGTGATTTAATCTGCTTGGCGAGCTGAAAAGTTGGGTAGAAGCCTTAAATGAAATCCTTCCATGTCCGATCCAGGGTTTATTAGGGGAGGAAATCTATCTGGATCGCCTGGAATCGTTGGATTCAAAAACCCCTTTGCATCGATCACCCAGCTTTGGTTTGGGGTATTTCCATACTCGACCCTGCAGATATTCTAAAAAGCCCGGGAAGAAACCCAGGCAGAATGAGATTTATCCACGGGGGGCATCCCAATCGGGGTGAGTCCCGTTTTTGTTGGAATCCCT
>NZ_JBNPXF010000016.1:0-70887 GCF_050433445.1 Kroppenstedtia sanguinis
GCCCATCGAGATTGTAGTGCCTGTGGCGCAAAGGTCGCTTTGGCAGCACACGACTCCCTTCCGCTGCCCATTTTCTGGTTAATCAACAGCCCTGACTGCGTATATATTCCCAATGGATCAGATCTTCGTCTAAGTTCATCTCGTTGACTTGACCGCCATGATATATTGCCCACCATCCCCGTCCCCTCAAGCCATATTATACGATGGAGACAATGGGAAGAACGAAAAAGATCGTTTCGTTTCCGTCATCCACTTTAGGTTAATTCAAAGCCCTGCTTGTCCATCTCTCATGCAAGTCAGAGTATAAGTTTCCGATTTACCGCCATCTGTTAGATATGCTTTAAATCACCAAATCGATCTATGTTAAACTATCAATGGTTGAGTTTTCACAAGTAGATTGAAAAAAATGACATCGAAAGGAGATTGTTTTTGAAGGTAACTACAGCGAAAGATCTCATCAGATGTTCAGACACTTCTCCGGAGTCGGCTGTGAAGTGGGTTTCGGGGAGAAGTATGGATGATCTCGACTCTCGCCGAAAGCGGGGTGAAGGATCATGAGTTTTCCCAAAATTCCCATGGATAAATGGGTCGATCAAATTGTGGACTGGCTCCAAGTGCATTTGGCACCATTGTTTGCCATGATTACTGAGTTGATTGAACCGACGGTGTCTTTCTTCCAATCTGCGTTGATGATCCTGCCGTCGATGATTACAGCCCTGGTATTGACGGTGCTCGTCTTTTGGGCGAGTCGGTTATCCATCGCATTGCTCACTTTTTTCGGTTGTTTATTAATTGACAACCTGGGGTATTGGGAGGCAAGCGTTGAAACGATCGCTATGGTGTTGACTGCCACATTGCTGTCCATTATCATCGGGTTGCCTCTCGGCATCTGGACTTCCCGTAGCCGGTCTTCCCAACACCTGATCACGCCGGTGTTGGACTTCATGCAGACGATGCCGGCTTTTGTCTATCTGATTCCGGCAGTCTTCTTTTTCTCCCTGGGGGCGGTTCCCGGTATCATTGCCTCAATTATTTTCTCCATGCCGCCAACGATCCGTCTGACCAATCTTGGGATTCGTCAGGTGTCGGCAGATCTGATCGAAGCTGCGGATGCGTTTGGGTCTACGTCGCTCCAAAAATTGTTCAAGGTTCAACTCCCGCTGGCCAAGCCCACGATCATGGCGGGGATCAACCAGACGATTATGCTTTCACTATCCATGGTGGTGATCGCCTCGATGATCGGGGCGGGTGGATTGGGCACAGTGGTTCTGCAGTCCATCACCCGCTTGGAAGTGGGGAAAGGGTTTGAAGGCGGCCTTTGTATCGTGATCATCGCGATCGTACTGGACCGTGTCACTCAGAGCTTGGGGCGCGAACGTCAAAAAGCGAAAAGTCACAAGGGGAAAGGAAATCGGCGGGGGTGGATTTGGCTGGTTCTTTTCCTTATTGCGGCTTTGGCGGTTTTCACACTGTATACACCCCAGGATCCGGAGAAGGATCGTGTGACGCTGACCTATGTGAACTGGGATTCTGAGGTGGCTAGTACTCATGTGCTGAAGAAAGTGCTGGAGGATCAAGGTTTTCAGGTGAAGATGCAGGAAGTGGATGTGGGGCCGATGTTTGCGGCAGTAGCCAGTGGGGATGCGGATGGAAGCGTAGCCGCATGGCTTCCCGTTCAACATCGAAACTATATGGACAAGTACAAAGGAAAACTGGAAGATCTGGGGCCCAACCTGAAGGGAACTCAGCTGGGCTTAGTGGTCCCCCAATATGTAAAAGCGAACTCCATCGATGATCTAAAAAAGGATGCAGACCAATTTGATCACCAGATCATCGGGATCGAGGCAGGGGCCAACATGAATAAGCAGACGGAAAAGCTGATCAAAGATTACGATCTGGATATGGAGTTGGTGGAGAGTTCCAGTGCGGCGATGGCTTCTTCCCTGGCTAAGGCTTATAAAGAAAAGAAACCCATCGTCGTGGTCGGTTGGCAACCTCATTGGAAGTTTGCTAAATTCCAACTGAAATTCCTCGATGATCCCAAAAAAGAGTTTGGGCAGTCCGAGGAGATCCATACCATTGTCAGCAAAGATTTGAAAGAGAAAAACCCCGAAGCTTATCAAATCATGGACCAGTTTTATTGGACCCCGGAGGATATGGGGGAAGTGATGTTGATGATTGATGGCGGAAAAGAACCGGAGCAAGCAGCTGCGGAATGGGTGGAGAAAAATAAGGACAAAGTAAAAAAATGGACTCAGTAGGTTGATATGCAGCTGAGATCAGAGAGTAAAAGGATAAGCGCCCCGAAGGGGCGCTTATTTTATTTCAGAGCCTGATCCACTTGTTTCACCATTTCATTGAGGGAAACTAAGCCACCTCCAGAGAGGTACCAATAGTTGGGATCCAGGTAGGTGACCTGTTTCTCTTTATATGCCTTGGTTTTTTTGACAAGATCGTTCTCTACCACTTGTTTAGCGGAGGATTGGCCGCCGACTACAGCACCTCTGTCAATGACGAAGAGGTAATCCGGGTTATTTTTAGCGATGTATTCAAAGGAAATGCTTTGCCCGTGGGTGGAAGCTTTGATGTTTTTATCTACAGGCTGGACGCCAAAGACATCATGGATCAGGCCGAAGCGTGATCCTGCTCCGTAGGCACTCACTTTCCCGTCGTTTGCCAGAATGATCAAGGCGTTTTTGTTGGAGGACTTCGCTTTCTCCTTCAGGTTGTCAATGTCTTTTTCAATCGCTTCCAATTCCTTCTTTGCTTCTGATTCTTTATCGAAGATCTTGCCTAGTTGGGTTACGTTTTCTCGGAAAGATTCCATGTACCGGTTGGTATCGACTCCCATGTAGATGGTTGGGGCAATCTCCTTGAACTGATCGTACAGATCTGACTGTCTTCCGGAGATGATGATCAGATCCGGTTGCGTCTCATGGATCTTTTCAAAATCGGGCTCTTTCAGATTGCCTACATTTTCATATTTGTCGTCTTGGAATTTGGAGAGGTATTTTGGGACATTTTCTTGGGGGAGGCCGGTCACTTCCACTCCCAATTTGTCCAGTGTGTCCAGGGTACCGAAGTCAAAGACCACCACTTTTTTCGGGTTTTTCTTCACCTTGGTTTCGTCCAGTTCATGTTTGACGGTCAGGGTTTCTTCCTTGTCGGAAGTGGAGGATGCATCATTGTCTTGGCCACAACCGGCGATGACTAAGGCAAAAGCAGCAGCGAGAATGAAAAACATCGACATCCTCTTTCTCATGTAAGCTCACCTCTTATATAGAATAGGTCAGGGCTATTGATGAACCATAAAGTGGATGATGGGAACGAAACGACCCTTTCCCTCTTCCCCTTGCCCCCATCTTAAAATATGGCTTGAGGGGACGAGATGGGGGGAGGGCTACGATCTCTTGTAAAGAGCACAAAGGCTCCACCATCCCGACCTTACTTACTCCCTGAAATATGGCTAATCAACAAGCCTGATTTCTCCTTGCAAGCGAATGGATCATCGATCATCCGGTAGATGGAGTTACTACCTTAGGTGTAATACAGACAAATCCGGTGATCTCCGAAATGTTCCACATTGAAATCCATGTTGTAAATCTCTTTCAGGGTGGAAGAGTGGATCATCTCGTGAGGGGGGCCTTCCCGCACCACTTTTCCGTCTTTGAGTGCGACGATATGATCGGAATAACAGGAAGCGAAGTTGATGTCATGAATAACGATCACCACGGTTTTTCCCAGCTCATCGACCAGTCTGCGTAGGATCTTCATGATCTGGACGGCATGTTTCATATCCAGATTGTTCAGGGGTTCGTCCAGTAAAATGTATTCCGTATCCTGAGCAACCACCATGGCGATATATGCCCGTTGTTGTTGACCGCCACTCAGCTGATCCAGATATTGATGCTGGATCTCCTCCAAATTCAAGTAGCGGATGGCTTCATCGACATGCTTCCAATCGGTCTCTGTCAAGTGTCCTTGTGAGTAGGGAAAGCGCCCGAAGGAAACAAGTTCCCGGATGGTCAAACGGAGGGTGGTGAAGTTGGACTGTTTCAGAATCGATATTTTTTTAGCGAGATCCCTGTTTTTACTTTTGGTGAGGTCTTGGTCATCGATAGTGACCACACCGGCGTCTTTTGCAATCAGTCGGCTGATCATCGATAACAACGTGCTCTTACCGGCACCGTTGGGTCCGATGAAGGAGGTGATCTTCCCTTTTTCAATTTGAAGGGACACATCCTTAATCACCTGTTTGCGGCCGTACTTTTTAAAGAGATGGCTCACCTGGATCATGTTCGACTCTCCTTTAACAGCAGATAGATAAAGTAGATCCCACCGACAAAGTTGATGATGACACTTAACGGAGTGGAGAAGCTGAATACTTTCTCCACCATCAGTTGCCCCCCGACCAGTGTGATGATACTAATCAAAAAGGACCCTACGAGTAAATATCGATGACGATAGGTCTTCATAAGCTCGTATGTGACATTCACTACCAGCAATCCCAGGAAGGTGATGGGTCCGACCAGTGCTGTCGAGATGGAGACCAGGATGGCGACGATGACTAGAAAATGTTTGACCACATGGTCGTAGTCGACCCCGAGATTGACGGCCTGGTCCCGTCCCAGAGACAGGACGTCCAGGTATTTGGCCAACTGCAGAAAATAGAGGATGACCACCAAAATCAAGGCGCCTGCGATCCAGAGTAATTCGGTGTTGATATTGTTGAAGCTGGCAAACATTTTGTCCTGTACAATCTGAAACTCATTGGGATCGATCAGGATCTGCATAAAGGAAGACAGGCTTTGGAACAGAGTTCCAAAGATAATCCCGATCAGGAGTAGCAAATAGACATTCCGTCCGCTCTGAAACATCAGTTTGTACAACACACCGGAGAACAAGATCATGATTCCGATGGTCATCAGGAAGTGGATATGATTATTCATCATGGTCAGGGTAGTGGAACCCACCAAGAAGACCACGAGCGTCTGGATGAGTAGATACAGAGAGTCGAGACCCATAATGCTGGGAGTCAGGATCCGGTTGTTGGTGATCGTTTGAAAGATGGTGGTGGAAAGAGCGATGGCACCACCGGTCAGGATCATGGCGGTGACTTTGGCGATCCGTCGCGGAAGAGCATAATCCCAACTCCCCCTGAGGTCAAAGAACAGATAGATTGCGACAACGATGGCGGAAATAACCGTGAGTAGAATGGTTTTGGACTTAGGTGTCATATGCCCTTCTCCTCAACAACAGATAAATGAAGATTCCACTTCCAATGATCCCTACAGTCAAACTGATCGACACCTCATAGGGATAGATGACGATTCGCCCGAGGATGTCACAGAACAATACGAAAACCGCTCCCAGTACGGCTGTATGCGAAAGGTTCTTCTTCAGATGATCTCCTTGGTAGATGGAAACGATATTGGGGATGATCAGGCCGAGAAAGGGGATCATACCCACGGTCAAAACGACACAGGCGGTTACCATGGAGACGATGATCAGGCCGATCCGGACCACCTGGCGATGATTCAATCCCAGGTTTTTTGCAAACTCTTCCCCCATTCCTGCAATTGTAAATTTATCTGCAAAAAAGTAGGCAAGAATCAGCAGAGGGATGCTTATGTAGATCAATTCAAACTGTCCCGAGACGATCATGGAGAAATCTCCATGTAGCCATGAGGACATATTTTGAATCAGATCATACTTATAGGCGATGAAGGTGGCGATCGAACTGATGATATTGCCAAACATCAGACCGACGAGGGGAATAAAAACGGCGTCTTTCATTTTAATGCTGTCCAGAATTTTCATAAACAGCAGAGTTCCACCCAACGCAAAGGCGAAGGCGACGAACATTTTGGTCAACGGACTCGCCGATGTAAAGACGAGTAGAGAGACCAAGACGCCCAGGCGGGCCGCATCCATTGTTCCCGCTGTGGTCGGAGAGACAAATTTATTGCGGCTGAGCTGTTGCATGATCAAACCGCAAATACTGATGCTGGTTCCGGCGATAATGATGCTGATGAGGCGGGGTAACCGGCTGCTCAACAAAATCAGAGATTGATCCCCTTCCAGATGGAGAAGATCGAGGGGAGTCAATTCCTGGACTCCTACAAAAATGGAGATGACGGACAAGACAAGTAATGCGATCAATAAATATCTCAGTTTCACAAGAAATCCTTCTCCATATTCTTTTCTAATAAAATTGATATTCATTCTCAGTGGTTCAGATCCCATTTTAGCAGGTTATAAAGTTTCGTCAACAGTCATGGAGATAAAAATGCGGAAAATATAGTGACTAAAGTGAGATGGATAGCATCTATAAGTGTTGTGATGTCATACAATCTGAGTCGATCGGGAAGGGATTTTACATGAGCTTTTCGTTATTCTGAACTGCCAAAATCACTCCATGGGAACCGCAACTCTCCCTGATCACGTGGGGGAGAAAAGCAATCCGAGGCGAAAGGATGCCTTACTCACAGCGCTTCCAGAGGTATGTTCAGAAGGCGAGTTTAAAAGTAGGTATTTTTTGGTGTAAATACGTATAAGTGCGAGATTCCAGAAACAAACAGATGTATGGTATGATCGTAAACGAAAATCTGGTGGATAAAATCCTTTGAAAGGAGCGTCAGGTCATTTGTGACAACTGTTAATCATCTAGTGTTGCGGCAGAAGAAATGGATTGGACTTATAGTCTTCCTGCTAATCGCCGTCGTGGGGCTGTATCTTGTGAAATGGGCCCCCTATTATGAGAAAGCGATCCGGGCAATGACTGAGCATTCTATCGGACCTCCCATCATCTCCGGGGAATCCGCTACAGTGCCGGCACCTTCCTGGAACGCCGCGCTTTCTTATAGTCTCGATTACTTTCAGGCGATCTGGCAGGCGATGATCGTCGGGATTGTCCTCGGTTCTCTGATTCAAGTACTGATTCCCCGGGATGGACTGGTCCGTTGGCTCGGTGGGGGAACCTTCAAAAGCACCATGGTAGGCGGTTTGTGCGGGATGCCGAGCATGATGTGCACTTGCTGTGCGGCTCCAGTCGTGATTGGGATGCGGAAGAGTCAAAGCTCTGTCGGGGCTGCCATCGCTTATTGGACGAGCAATACAGCGCTCAATCCAGCTGTCCTGGTCTTCATGGCTTTTATCCTTCCTTGGAAGTTCGTGGTGCTCCGCGTATTGCTGGGTTGGATCCTGGTGTTTGGAGTAAGTCATCAGTTGAACCGATTGGCACCGGAAAGAGCGGTGGAGATGGAGAAAATTATCCCTCCTGTCTCAGGAAGAGACGCTGTCGCAACCCTCATTTTTTCATCGTTGGTGGAAGCAATTGAAAGGATTGACCTTCACTATCCTTCCTACTTATGTGATTACGGTCTTGATCCTGGGGGGAGTGCGGGCCTGGTTGTTTCCCACGATCAACCCGGACTGGGGCAATAGTTCCCTGGCGATTATCGGCTTTGCCTTGGCAGGGTTGCTATTTGTCATCCCCACAGCGGGAGAGATTCCCATTGCGCAGACGCTTATGGCTGCGGGTTTAGGTGCCGGACCTGCCGCCGCACTCCTATTTACCCTTCCGGTCATCAGTCTGCCGTCAGCGATCATGGTGAGCCGGGCGTTACCCTGGCGAGTGATCGCTGCCTTGGCAGGAATGATCCTGTTACTCGGAATTCTCAGCGGATATGTGGCTATGATCTGGTTTTAGGAGGAGTGCGGAGGTGAGCCGGAGATGAGAAGCTGGCCCACCCTTGCGGGGAAAGGAAACCACCCCACAATCCTAGGAGCATTGTGAAATAAACATGGAGCGTCTTTGGCTCGTTATCTTTTATCCCTATACCCGACCGTCTGCAAACGCAGGGTATCATAACACTTTTAGTCGGGATGGTTTTTGTTCGGGCCCACAAGAAAAGCGCCGATCCAACCTGTTATACAGGTTGGATCGGCGCTCATTGCTGCTGAGGAAAGTGAGGGTTTCCTCAGTTTTTGCTATCCTTTGCATTCAGTTCTTGGATCAGCTTTTCACCCTCAATGTCCAAGTTCGGCAGGATGCGGTCCAGCCACTTTGGCAGCCCCCAAGCCTTGTCACCGAAGAGAGCCATTACGGCGGGAACCAGCGCCATGCGAACCACAAAGGCATCAATTAAAATACCGATCGCCAATGCGAAACCGATTTGTTTGATCATGATATCATCGGTGAAGATGAAGCCTGCGAATACCGAGACCATAATAATCGCAGCAGCCACTACGACTCGACTGGCCTGTTCATATCCATGAATCACACTCTCTCTGCCTCGATGTCCGTGGACATAAGACTCACGCATGGAAGAGACGAGGAACACCTGGTAGTCCATCGCCAGTCCGTAGAGGATTCCTGTGACGATGATAGGGATAAAGCTCAACAGGGGACCCCCGGTGTCAAATCCGAAGATGTCCTTGAACCATCCCCATTGGAACACGGCTGTGGTGATCCCGAAGGTCGCAAGTATGCTGAGCAGGAACCCAACGGTTGCCTTGATCGGGATCAGGATGGAACGAAAGACTAAGAGCAGAATGATCAGCGAGAGGATGACAATGATACCGATATAAATCGGGAAGACCTCCGCCAACTTTTCCGACATATCAATGGTGACTGCGGTGAATCCAGTCACCTGAAGCTTCACGTCGTGGTTTTTTGCTATCTTTGAATCTGTATCCCGCAGATCTTCTACAAGGTCTTTGGTTGCGGCATCGGATGGGCCTGTTTCGGGAATCAGGCTCAAGATAGCCAAGTCTCCCTCTTCTTTAACACCCATAGGCGATACCACTGAAACATCTTTCACCTTGTGCAGATCCTGGACGAGCTTATTCAGCACTTGCGGTGTGATCTTCTCAGAAGAATCTTTGGGTTTGGCGACGATGAGAAGCGGACCGTTGAACCCTTCTCCGAAACTGTCGGAGATGGCGTCATAACTCTGCCGTTCGGAGGTATCCAAGTTAGCAGTACCGCCAGAGGGCATCCCCAGTTCCATTTCTGTAGCGGGAATGGCCGCAACACCAAGGATGGCGATCACAGCGACAATGACAGGCCAACGGAATTTAACGATTCCCTGCACCCAGCTTTTCGCGAATCCATTTTGCTTTTCTGCTGCCTTGGAACGTCTCTTTTCGCGGGCCTTGTCGGAGCAGATGCGTTCACCCACCAGGCCGAGCAACGCCGGTAGCAGTGTGAGGGCGATCAACACGCTGAGTAAAACGGTAACCGCGGCAACGAGGGCCATCATGCTCAAGAAGGAAATACCGATCACGAACAATCCACTCAAGGCGATGATCACCGTCAGCCCAGCAAAAAATACTGCGCTTCCTGCTGTGCCGATCGCTCGGCTTGCAGCTTCACGTGCGGTCAGTCCCTGGTCGAAAATGAGATTTCGCTGGCGATTCACGATAAACAGTGCATAATCGATACCCACTGCCAGTCCAATCATCAAGGCCAAAACAGGTGTGACAGATGTCATCGAAACATAGTTGGAAAGGGCGAAGGCACCGCCGACACCAATACCGACGCCGAAGAGCGCTGTCACGATGGGCAAACCAGCTGCAATGATCGACCCCAGCGTGATGATCAGAACCGCTGCAGCGATAATCAATCCGTAAAACTCATTCGAACCGATCGGAATATCCAAGGCCTTAAGGGAATCACTTGGCAGTACAGTGATCCCGGTGCCGTCCTCCGCTTTGGAGACCTTATCAACAATGGAATTCAGAGCACTTTTGGGCAGAGAGGATTGCTGTTCAGTGAACTGGAATTGGAACAAGGCAACACTGCCGTCGGAGGAAATCAACACCCCAGGCACGGGCATTCCATCAATTACGAGCGGGCCATAGGGTAGGGAATCATTGTCGGGAGTCTGCCCTCCTTGGCCTTTGGCCTGTGCCTCGGCTTGGGCTTTGGCTTGTGCTTCGTCTTGAGCTTGGGTTCCGGCTTCCCCTTGAGCCTGTGCCTCAGCCTGGGCCTGTGCTTCAGCTTGTGCTTTGTCTTGAGAGGCTTCGTTTGCGGCGGCGGCAGCCAAATCAGCAGGGTTGATGACATACTTATTGTCATAAACCTCTTTCACTGCCTTGCTAATCGCAGCCAAGCGTTTCGGTGTGTCCAGCCGTTCTCCTTCGGATGCTTTAAACACGACACTGGCTTGATCGCCGGATGCTTCCGGTAATTCTTTCTCCAGTTCATCCAAAACCTTTTGCGATTCTGTGCCTTCCAGTTTCAACTCGGGACTGATACTTACACCATTCATGACGAGCATCGCAATGACGAGCCCAAGAATCAGAGCCCATCCGAAAATAAAATACCATGGCTTGTCGTAGGAGGTTTTTCCTATTCTGTACAACAATTTGGACATAGTGCGATATTGTCTCCTTTTATATGAGGATGTGTCTGATCCCATCCATCGCTGTAGGCGAATCTGCATGATCGTCACTGATCTCTTGTAAAAAAACACATAGCGGAACCGAGAACGAATTACCAGACACGCTCTAGAATCCGTTTCGCAGATAGCTGAATACAGTGTTTAAGTATTGTTCAAAGGATGTTGCATCGCTTGGGGCTTCATCTGTGGATTGGCCCGGAAGCAGTACACTGAGATTTCCGTCAATCAAAGGAATAATGGCCACGTAAACTGCGCCGGCGAGAAGTTGGGTGTACGCTTTGGGGTAAAGTTCATGAAATAAGTCGTTCAATAACTCCTGAGCCGCTGTTTGCAATCGGTGTATTACACTTAAGGTGTACGGTTCAAGTGTTGGATACTCTTTGGAAAGCGCTACGAGTTGGCGCATTTTTCGAATATATTCTGTTGTTAGTTGCATCTTGGTAAATTGGTACATCACATCCAACGGGGATGTGTTTTTAGGAATCTTATTGAGCACATCAATAAATTCGTCGACTCTGAATGGCACAACCCCCATCGCCACCGCTTCCTCCTTGCAGGAGTAGTAGTTGGCGAATGTTCTTCGGGAATAACCGGCACGTTGTACCACATCCTCGATCACAAAGCCGTCGAGACCACGTTCCAGTGTAAGTTGGAATGCAGTTTCTGCTAGGGTGTGTGCCGTAACCTCCTTTTTAAGTTCACGCAAGCTGAGTTTATTCATCTTTCATCATTCACTTCCATTCAAGGTGAACATGTTTTGCTGGTGAATACTTTATCACAAATTGCCCATTGTGCAATATTTCATATTAGGCAATTTTGTGTACGATCAAAATCATATACACAGTCAGCTATTGTTTTAATTTACTCGAAGCGTGTGGATTATTCATATTTGGATAGGGAGAACGTGTTCGACCTCGCGACCATTGCAAGGAAATGAAGGCGAGGCCGTTTTAAGGTGGGTCTGATCCACCTTTGCCGGAGGGCGAGCCTGTGTGACCGTCTCTGATCTCTTGCAAACTACGCAAAGGACCTCTGCCGATTGTAGTGCCTGTAGGAACAAAAGTCACTTATTTAGCACAGGATCTCTTCCCTAGGGGGCAAGACGTGAAAACGAACCGACTCCCTCGATATGCAGGGAGCCGGTGTTTTTGTTACATAAAATCCCTTACCAATGGCTTCACCAGGTCGATGGGGATGGCGAAGCTGATGGCTTGGGAGGGATAGACGACGAGGGTGTTGATCAGGGGGCCGCCGCTGTTTCCCGAATTGATGGCTGCATCGGTCTGGATCACATGGCCAAAGCGTCGCTCCCGCAAGTTGAGTGGACGATCTTTCCCGCTGACCACCCCCAGTGTGACGGAATGGTGGAGACCGAGGGGGTTACCGCCAGGGAGGAGTAACTAGACCACTTTTTTTGTTATGGGGATTCGATTATTTTTATAGGCAGTTTTGTCGATCATGGTACCCTAAATTCAGGTTTCAATTCCTCATAGGTACGTTAGAAACACACCTTACATTATTCAGGATTATTTGATCCCGATCTCGTTTCAATTCCTCATAGGTACGTTAGAAACCGTAGTTAATGGAGAAACAAAACACCCCAGACGGGTGTTTCAATTCCTCATAGGTACGTTAGAAACAGGTGCTGGGCTATTTTCTTGACAGACGGTTTCCTAGGTTTCAATTCCTCATAGGTACGTTAGAAACTGGACAAAGGGACAAATTGACAAATTCAAGGAGGAATGTTTCAATTCCTCATAGGTACGTTAGAAACCCATCAAAAGCCCAGTACAAAGCCAATCTATCGATACTCTAATCATACAGAATAGTCCTGACGGAAACAATAGGAATCGCGATACAGCTTGCTACATCTAGTGATTCAGCCAGTTTGGTTTTGTCGTCGATCCCCAGGGGTTTTTACACTACTGGGGGTCGACAACAAGATTTTTTGATCTACGATACGAACTGATCCCATCATTTACCTTTTATATACTTCTCCCGTAAACCGTGGCCGCCTGTCTGCGGCGGCTACTCGGCGGTGGCGTTGACCCTGCCGCTCGTTACTATTTCTATCCATAGAATAGAACAGATATGCGTTTTTCGTCCAATAACTAAAACCGACCGGAAAAAGGTCGGAAAAATAGCGAAAAAAAGCGGAGGAAAAACGGAAATAATAATAATGAGTGGTTTCAATCAAAGACATTGGGCTATATGCCGGGTCAGGGCTGTTGATTAACCAGAAAATGGGAAACGGAAGGGAGTCGTGTGCTGCCAAAGCGACCTTTGTGCCACAGGCACTACAATTTGAATTCAAGGTTGCGCCACAGGCACTACAATTTAAAAAGCTGAAGCTCTAGATTAAAGAAGCCATCCTGCCCAGCGGAGAAGTCTTACGAGAGGGGGTTAGGGGCAACCTCCTCCCTGTGTTGCTTCCGTAAGGCTTTGCTCCTGCCCGATGGTCAAATTTGGAGCGGCCAGTTTTCACTTCCTTGCCGGATGGCAACGGTCGCGTGGGTGAACACGATCTCCCCACCCAAAATATAGCTGATCAACACGCCTGATGCCGGGTGTCTTTTTTTGTTGGTGGATAGGTATTTGATTTTAGAAGGTTCTACATAGGTTTCAGACTTCATTTGCTGTTAGTGTATGAAAATCGTTCAAAAATGGACGGTTTTTGCGCTTATCTTAGGATTCTTCTGTCGAGGCCCCAAACACTTTTTTCAGGAGGGGTGGGGTGATCAATGTCGTCAGGATGACCACGATAATAATAGATGTATAGAATTTCGGTGCCAAAATTCCTGCTTCCAAACCGATGGCGGCAATAATCAAAGCGACTTCCCCCCTCGAGATCATGCCAGCACCAATCCCTATGGATGAACGCATGTTAAATCCGGTTAAACGGGCGCCGATCCCACTGCCAATCCATTTGGTAGCGACGGCAAGTACAGATAAACCTAAAATGAAGCCCATCTGTTCCCCTAACCCCTGGAAGGAGACCGAGATCCCGATACTTACAAAAAAGATCGGGACAAAAATGGCGTAGGCGATGGGTTCCAGCTTCTGTTCCACCTCCTTTTTATGTGGTGTGTAGGAAATGGCCAAGCCGGCGGCAAATGCGCCGATGATTCCCGCAACCCCCAACTCTTCAGACAAATAAGCAAAGCCAAAACAGATGATCAATCCGGCACTAATGACAGCTTCTGATACCCGTAGGGAAGCAAACCATTTCATCATCCAAGGGACTAACTTCCAACCGATCGGGATCGCCAGTATAAAAAACAATACTTTTTGACCAATGACCATGCCCAAACTCACGTCTCCAGTCCCGGCAAAACTCATCAGAAAGGCGAGGAGGACGACGACCAGGATGTCATCGACGACGGCAGCTCCTAAGATGGTGACGCTCTCTCTCGATTGGAGTTGGCCCAGATCCCGCAAAGTCTGAACGGTGATACTCACCGAAGTTGCCGAAAGTAGTAACCCCAGAAACCATGCGGGGATGTCTTCCATTCCCATGGCTTTTCCCGCTAGGTACCCACCCAACAAGGGAAGAATAACGCCTCCCACTGCTACGGCTAGGGACGAATTTCTGTTTCGGTTCATTTCTTTGAGATCCGTTTCCAGTCCGGCCATGAACATCAGCAGTAACACGCCGATCTGACTCAGTTCCTCCATTATTTTCGAATCTTGGATCCATCCGAGCATAGCAGGACCGATGATGATCCCTATAACCAATTGGCCCAAAACGGCAGGTTGTTTTAGCCTGACGCTGAGATCTCCGGCTAATTTAGTACTGAGTAAGATGATCAGTAGTTTAAAGAAAAACACGATTAATCCCTCCTTCAGGACTGTTTTTTTCAAAAAAAACAGAGGAGCCCCTTGGTGACAGGCTCCTCCAGAAACGAACACTACTATTCAATTAGTATGATCATACTTGAAAATCCGTACAAATTCAACCCGATCATTCACAGGTCAGAGGCGGTTTCCTCTATTAACCGTTATAGGGGTAGACGGAGTATTTTACTTTGAGATCCAAACCATTACGAGGTTTTTCGAAGCGGAAATAGTAATTTCCACTGGGGACATCCCAGGCGGCAATATCTATCCCATCCGTGCGGATCGCTACCTTATTGCCCATCTCCACATTTGAACCGGCTTCATATAGTGTGACCACAAAATAGTCAAAGTCAGTTGCCTCCGCTACATATGTTGCATAGGTATCCAATTGCAAGTTCCCTCTCTTTTCATCATGGGTAAATACAGGTGTATCGACTGTCTCTTTAAACGTTACTGTTTCACTAAGATATTCGCTGGTACCTACTTCACTGGCTGTCGCGACATTAGCACTTACACTAAACAAAGAGAGCACAACCACGAAAACTGACCCCAGCACAAATGGCTTGATCTTCATAAAAACTCCTCCATCTCTTTAGGTTGTTTATAATATTCAATGTTCATATTTTTAATCGTCTCTCTGGGTGACTGAAACTTCTGCCATTATTTATGGGATCTCCACTATAATATAAACCCCCTTACAAAGGGGGTGAACGAAGGCATTAAGTATGGATATTGTGCCAAAAGGCATCCTTTCCTGAATCCCCTTCAGGGCCCCCAAGACGGCTTGTCGGAACTCAGCCACATCCTCTTTGGTGGCACCGTCGATAGATCCTCCTTGGAGACCATGCTGTTCTTAACTTGGTAACCATTACATCGGAAGAGGCTGTGGCAGCATTCAATTCCTCATAGGTACGTTAGAAACCCTGAGTCCACCGTTTTCCATCCCAAATCAGCCAACCGCCGTTTCAATTCCTCATAGGTACGTTAGAAACGTTGTTGCAGGGGTGTGGGTTTTGACATGGTTCTAGTTTCAATTCCTCATAGGTACGTTAGAAACGCTTTTCAGCAACTCGTTTAATATCAACCCCATTCGGTTTCAATTCCTCATAGGTACGTTAGAAACGGAAGGACCGTCACAATTGCACCCATCACAGATTTACAGTTTCAATTCCTCATAGGTACGTTAGAAACCGAAATTTTGTCATCCTTTTTTAGAGAGCGAGTCGAGGTTTCAATTCCTCATAGGTACGTTAGAAACTTTATTTCCCTAATACAATTGATTCAAGAGATTCTGTTTCAATTCCTCATAGGTACGTTAGAAACGGGCCAGCCTCTCGACAAGAGGTTCTGGAAGAAGGTTGGGGTTTCAATTCCTCATAGGTACGTTAGAAACAAACACCCGAGTATAGACCTGCTTCAACGTTTCCCGAGTTTCAATTCCTCATAGGTACGTTAGAAACTTTGCTTTCTGCTCTGCATGGAAAACGGTGATATCAAGTTTCAATTCCTCATAGGTACGTTAGAAACCCGTCTAAAGCCCAGTACAAAGCCAATCTGCCGATACTCTAATCATACAGAAAAGTCCTGACGGAAACAATAGGAATCGCCATACAGCTTGTTACATCTAGTGATTCAGCCGGTTTGGTTTTGTCGTCGATCCCCAGGGGTTTTTACACTACTGGGGGTCGACGACAAGATTTTTTGATCTACGATACGAACTGATCCCATCATTTTACCTTTTGTATGGTGTCGATGAGCATTCGGAATTCAAAAAAGCAATAGACCACCCTGACTCGTGCGGTCCTATGGTAAAATAAACCATGGTAGTAGCTAAGGGCGGGCGGTCACACTGACCCTCGATCGAGAGGGGGTGAGGAAATGGGGGGGCCGTGGGATGCACAAAGCAACCTCCCTTGAAAATCATTCTGCGATGAAAATTCCGTGGGATAATTGGCCCGTTGACGGACGCTCTCCGACGGAATACCCCCTAATTATATCGCAGAATGGAGTTTCTACGATGAATATTCCCCTCCGCTAGGGTGAAAATTACTCTAACAATCATTTAATTGTAATAGTCAGCGGCGCTACACTTTATAATAAAATGATCATTTGATTATTAGAGGAAGGTGAGTCTATAGCGGACGATCGTTAGATATTTACTGTTACGACAAAGGGAAAGTATAACGGGTTCAGTCCTCATTGGAAACGGAAGATTTTATGGGGACAGTCCAGTTGTTTAAAGCGCTGGCGGATCCAACCCGAATGAAGATCGCCTATGCCTTGGTTCAAGAAGAGGAGTTGTGTGTCTGTAATGTGGCTAACATCATCAGTTCCACTTTGGCGACTGCATCTCACCATCTCCGGCTCCTCCGGAAGTTGATTTATTCTATGGCAAGATGCTGGTGACTTTTTCGGCGTTCTTTATGAATAAGGATAATATATATTGGAGATTGACCGCAGGTTCCCGGATGTGGGATCAGTATCTGTCACGCCTGGAGTCTGAATTGATCTACACCCCAACAGACACGACCGTTTTTGAAGCTCCTCCGATCAGAGATGAGAAGGATCGTCCTATCTTGGTCTCAGCGATCTTTTCCCAACCGGATATCTTGTCACTGGGGAAATGGATTTTCACACTGAGGAGATTCGGGAGTCTACACTCCTTCAGATTTCCTTCGTGATTTTACATAAACAAAGAAATAATGTAATTGAAGGATTAACAGAGGGATTTAGGGGATTCCCAAGCGGAGGGGAGAATTTTTCCATTACATCCCCTTACTTAGAGCATTTGTATTATGCTTTCCACTGCCTTAAATCCGAAAAAGAATCCAAACCCAATGAGGATCATCCCAGCAGTTATCGAAATCCACTTCATATACTTTTGGTTGACAAATTTTCGACTATAGTGAATAGATACAGAAACAAACAAATCCCATAGAATGATCCCAATAAAAATCGCACTGCTATATAACAAAGCACTTCCTTCCCCAACAGATTCTACAGTGGAAGCCAAAACAGAACCGTATATACCAATCCAAAATATAATATTTTGCGGATTGGAAACAGCGATGAGAAATCCTGAAAAAAATGATTTCGAGATTTTGGAACTGGAATTTTCCTGAAAAGAAACATTGATCTCCTTAAATGCTTCTTTAATGCTTTCGTAACCCAAATATAGGAGCACAAAAAAGCCAGCAGCCCATAAAACCAACTTAGCCACTGGAGAGGTTAAAATAGAAGCAACCCCAAAATAGATTAAAAACATCAAAACAATATCAGCCGACATTCCTCCTACACCTACTAACCAAGAGTGAAGGAAACCATGTTTTATCCCTCTCTTAATCATTTCAACTGTAATTGCCCCTATAGGCACTGAGAGAGACAATCCCAATAAAACAAAACTCCAAAATGTACCCATTAATCTCCCTTCTTTCTGGTAAAAGGGCATCTAACAACGCTTTCTTCGTTGCTGTCGGGAAGAATATATTGCTTCCATTCTCTTGTCTGTTCCGATCCATAATCGCCGATGTCTGGATGTGGAGGAATCAGATCATATGCTCTAATCGCTCACGAATGACCCTTCTTACCTGTTTACCTTTCATGGTATCCCCACTGTATATATTACACTAGGCGTGTTAATTAGCCATATTTTAGGTAAGAAATAAGGTCGGAATGGCGGGACGGTGAAGAGCCTTTGCGCTCTTTGCAAAAGATCGTAGCCGTCCCACCATCCCTGTCCCCTCAAGCCATATTTTACGATGGGGGCAATGGCAAGAGGGAAAGAATCGTTTCGTTTCCATCATCCACTTTATGGTCCATCAACAGCCTGATATTACACGTATTTCGGATGATCTGCTAAAGGGGCACTAGAACTCAAATTCAAACGTCTTGCGCTTGTAGGCAAACTCAAACCCAAGCTTCTCCGCTAAACGCAGAGACTCCTTATTCGTCTCAAGTGCCGACCAATGTGGGTTGATGTTATTGACCAGGCAATGTTCCAAATACGCGGCGCAGGCCAATGTGGCAAAACCTTTATTCATGTCCTCATCATGATAGGTTTCTACACTGATCTCATGATCTCGACCGTTCACGCAACAGGAAAGGCAGGCGCTAATAACCCTGTTATCCTTCATCACACAGTATCCTAAACCCATCTTAAGAAAATCGCCCGTCGTGTACCAAAATTCATTTAACACCTTGGAGAGAATTTCTTCTTCATCGTTCTCGATCGTCGCTTGGTCGATTCTCTGAATGGTATACCCGGCAGGCAATGGTTTAAAGCCGCTCTTGAGTGCATGGAAACGATCTGTATGGAATGTATGGTACCACTCAAAATCGGTCTCATAATCCCGATGCGAAATAGCTTTCTCTATAGCTTGTTCCCAAGCTTCATCACTTACTACTGCTAGAAAATAAGTGCCGCCGCATGCTTCCAGTGTATCGATCTTTAATTGGTTGTCGATAAAGTCCGGCAGTGGGCGAAGAAAATCCTCGTTTGCATGATCTCCAATAAACATCGAGATTGTTCCGGTAACGTCGATCATAGCCGTGCGCGGATGTTCCAGGTGATCCACGTAAACGGTACCGCGATTGGTGCCGTTTATCATTGCATTTATTGTCAGGTCATTTTGCTGTTCGTATTTTAGCAATGGTTTTATTTTCTCGTGATCGTTTGTATCAAGTTTGTATATCACGTCGGATCTCCACTCTTTCTATAGCTTTTTCTTGAGAAAAAATTGTTTGATTCCGTCTGGGTAGTCGTCCAGCATGCCAAAAATCTCGTAACCCATGCTTTTATAGAAATGCGGAGATTGATAACTGAAAGTAGAAGTATGCGCGAAGACGCAGCCCATTTCCTTGCCGGCTCTTTCCGCCTCCGTGATCATCGCCTTGCCAACACCTTTGCCACGGTAATCAGCCGCAATCCAGAACATATCGATATATAGGCAATGGTTGTACGTTTCGCAAAAGATGCCGCCAATCACGTGTTCGAACGTATCCTTCAAAAATAAAAAGACGTCATGCTCCGGTTTTTTGAGCAATCCTTTCGAAGCTTTCACATTATACTCGTATAGCTTGTCCGCGACAAAATCATAATCTTTTTCATTGTAGTCATCACTTATTTTGACCTTTCCGTCTAACAAGACCTCTTCCATAAAAGCATCTCCTTTACCGGATGGACACCAATTTTAGATTTCTACCAATTAACCGCAAGACCTCGTCTGTGCTGTCTGTTTGGCAAGCAGGAAAGCGCCACATCGATTCGCTCCCACACAACGACGGGGGGCAGAGGAACCGATTTATTTCGGCGACGCTCCTGCATTACAGTCGGGTCATCAATCATTCTCCTTTCGTGTGGGGATTCAAGGACTTCCGCTAGCTTCTCGCGGGCCCGATGCAACCGGGATTTTACCGTGCCCTTCGGAACGCCGAGCAACTTGGCGATTCGCTTAACCGGAACATCCTCATAATAATAAAGCTGGATGACGATTCGCAGGTCGTCCTCCAAATAAGCTACCGCTTCTTTCAACTCGATTGCCTCGTAAGGAACGTTCGCGGTTTTACAATCCCATTCAGATTGCTCGATGATGAGCGCCCGTTTTTGTGCCCGCAACAACTGGATGCATTCGTTAATTAGAATACGGGATAGCCATGTTTTGAAAAATGTGGGCTCTCTCAAGGTGCTTATGGACCTGAACGACTTGAAAATTGTTTCCTGGATCGCATCAGCACAATCCTCGTCATGATTCAGGTATCTACGTGCCAAGCTATACAGATAACTTTTATGAGTCAGAATCAGCCTAGTAAAGGCATCGGTGTCTCCACGAATAGCAAGCCCGACATCCTGTTGAAAATTGTGTTTAACGTTCACATTGCGAAACCTCCTATTCCCACGCTTGATTTTAGGTTATATATACTTAGATGTAGAAAGGAGCTCTTTAGTTCGTGAATAACAAAATTAATTAGTTATTCCCATCCCTAGTCCCGATCCAACCGATTCAATGTATTTACTATACCAGGTCGCTTTTCCGGATTTCTCATTGCTGAGTTCAATCCGCAAAATATTATATTTTGGATAGCAGGGCTGTTGATTAACTATAAAGTGGGTGGAGGAAACAAAATTGATCCTTTCGCTCTTCCTATTGCCCCTATCCCGACCTTATTTCCTTCCTAAAATATGGCTAATCAACACGCGTGATTTTGGATAGGTATATACGGATCTGATCTTGGTTCTCTTTAATGCTCTCGTAACCCAAATATAGAAGCACACAGGGCTGTTGATTAACCAGAAAATGGGCAGCGGAAGGGAGTCGTGTGCTGCCAAAGCGACCTTTGTACCATGGGCACTACAATCCAAAGGAGCTGAAGCTCTAGATGAAGGTAGCCATCCTACCCAGCGGAGAATCTGGAGGGAGGGCGTTTAGGGGCAACCTCTTCCCTGTGTTGCTTCCGTAAGGCTTTGCCCCTGCCCGATCGGAAGATTTGGAGCGGCCAGTTTTCACTTCTTTGCCGGATGGCAACGGTCGCGTGGGTGAACATGATCTCCCCACCCAAAATATGGCTAATCAACACGCCTGAGAAGCACAAAAAAGCCAGTAGCCAAGTTGATTTTATGGCTACTGGGGATCATGTGGATCATCCACACACTTGGAATTTAATTTACGAAACTATCTAGAAACTTACTCGCCTCACTATTGAATTTCCATGTTACACCAAATTTATCGATTAACATTCCAAAACTTGCTGACCATGGCGTAGAAGATAAGGGCATGATCACAGTGCCGCCTTCCGAAAGTCTTTCAAAGCTTTGTTTATTCATTTCTGGATCCCCATCGATGATACTGATTAAGACATGATTACCTTTAGTGACTTCACCTGTCACAGTTTGCATAGAAGGCAGTACATCAGAGATCATTAAAGTATTATCTGAAAACTCAATGCAAGATTCCATAATCATGTTTTGTTCTTCTTCTGTTAATGGAGCGTTGGGATCTTGCCCGAAAGCACCAAACTTCACCTTTTTTACGGTTGTTGCTTGTAATGCTTGTCCATAAAAGGTTAATGCCTCTTCTGCTTCCCCGTTAAATTGTAGATAAACGATGGCTTTCATCATTTATTTCCTCCTTTTCATATGGGAACAGGGCTGTTGATTAAACAGGATATGTGATTGGCTAGATCTCGCTCACTGACATAAGGATCATCAACGCCCTGATATTTGAAGTATAATAGAGCATATGCGACAAATGTATGTCGTATATGGGAGGGAAACATGAAAAAAATTGAGAGACTGATTTCGATCGTGATGATCTTATTGCAAAAAGAAGTTGTTTCTGCATCAGAATTTAGTCGACTTTTTAATGTAACGAGACGAACGATTCAGCGTGATATGGAAGCATTAAATAATGCAAATATCCCTATTTATGCGGAATATGGTGCTGAAGGGGGATATGCGCTAATGGAAGAGTATAAATTCGATAAACGACTATTAAATCAAAAGGATATTGAAAATATACTCGTAGCTTTAGGTGGATTTGAGCAACTGATAACTAATCATGAGATTCAAACGACTATGCAAAAAATCAACGGAATGACCAACACTGATATTTCTCCAAAACTTGATTTATCTTTTTATGATTGGCCAGGAAGAAGTCAAATCAAAGAAGATATATCGTTTATCAAGCAGGCAATTGAAAATCATTGGTTATTGAAGTTTGAGTATGTGGACCAAAAAGGAAATAAAACGTCTAGAGTCGTAGAACCCTATAAGATACATTTAAGTGAGATGCATTGGTATCTTTTTGGGTATAGTTTAGAACGGGAAGACTATCGAACATTTAAATTGACGAGGATATTAAAAATCCAAAAAAACGGTTCTTTTATCCCTAGGTCTGATAAGGAGATTAAGGGAGAAAAACAACGCACCGAACAACAAAATTGGGTTAGTGTACAACTATGGATCGATGTTGCTGTGAGAGATCAATTTATTGAGAGATATGGGAAAAATGCTGTTACAAAAGTAAATGCAAGAAGTTATCTTGCAACCATTCGATTGCCTGATAGTCAATTCGCATTCCAATTTTTAGCGGGATTCGGTAATCAAGTTAAAATTATTGATCCAAAAGATTTCATCGCTAACTATTTGGCTTTTTTGAACGAAACTGTGAATCTTTATAATTGAAATATCCATAGGACGGCTTCCAGGAGTATATGATAGGGATCAATCAGTTGATCCCATGTCATGTTGGATAACTTTATTGAATTATCAGATTCCGGTTATAATACAGACTTGGGACCCGTGGGAGAGGAGATATGAAAATGAACGCGGCTGGAAATAATTTTCGGGTGTTCATCGATACCAACATCTTGATTTCTGCTGTTCTCTCCCGAAAATCCGTCACCGGATGATTTGCAGTCCACCATTTCGCAAGCCTCTTAAGTGATTGGCCGCCGGTTCCCGAATAAAATTCCCCTGTGGGATCAGTATCTATCTGTGGGCTTTGATTCGCCTTTTTGTAAGAGATCGTAGCCGTCCCACTATCCCATCCCCTCAAGCAATATTTTACGATGGGGGCAAGGGAAAGAGCGAAAGGTCAATTTTGTTTCCTCCACCCATCAGCCCCATGCTATCCTGCCAGGAAATGAAGATGGCGGGTGGTGGTTCTTGGTGGTGGTGAAGTGTATGTAGGCACAAAAGTCACTTGTGCAGTACAGGATCCCTTCCCTAGAGGGCAAGCATGAAAACGAACCGGCTCCCTGATGTACAGGGAGCCGGTGTTTGGATTACATAAAATCATGGATCAATGGTTTCACCACGTCGATGGGGATAGCGAAGCTGATGGCTTGGGAGGGATAGACGACGAGGGTGTTGACCCCGATGGCCTGACCGAGGATGTTGATCAGGGGGCCGCCGCTGTTTCCCGGATTGATGGCTGCATCGGTCTGGATCACATGGCCAAACCGCCGCTCCCGCAAGTTGAGTGGACGATCTTTCCCGCTAACCACCCCCAACGTGACGGAATGGTGGAGACCGAGGGGGTTACCGATGGCGATTGCCCATTCTCCTACTTCGGTATGGCGGGAGGAGCCCATGGTCAGGGGTTGAAGCGGAGTGGAGGAACGGACCTGGATCACCGCGAGGTCGTGGTGGGTGTCCCTCCAGACTACTCGAGCGGGCAGGGGCTTCTTTCTGCCGAAGAAATGGACCAGTAGCCGGTGGGCGTTTTTAACGACATGTTCGTTGGTCAAAATGTATCCTCTAGGGGAAATCACAAATCCGGAACCATACTGTCGTCGGGTTTCCTGTCCTTCCTGGTCAGAGGGGATGATCTCGTTGAATAAACGATTGAATAAAGATGGGGAGGCAGGTCGACTGTCTTCTTCAGCAGAGATGGAAATCACGCTGTTCCGGACCCTTCGGATCACAGGGACAAATGAATTGGCGGGATGATTGGCGGAGAGGGAATAAAGTTCACCCTTCCGCCGATGGGAGGCCTTCATATCAGCCGGTGATGGTGGAAGGTCCCGAGTATTTTACAATCCATGCACCTCTTACCTCCTCTCGCAGCCCCGGGGGGCAGTTGGATGGGTGAGCAGTCATTCCTTTCCATCATCTTATTGGGAAAAACGTCCCGGAGTTCGGGCGGGGATTTCTTTTCCTTCACAATAGACGTCTGATACAATAGGGGAAAAAACAGGGGGACACGATGGACAATAAAAAAATGACTGGATCAGGCTTTTTCGTGGCAGAAGATGGTACGCAGTGGTTGTCCGACCCTGAAGAACGCTTCGGATTCCGGGCCAGCTGGAAGGTCAACCGATTTCTCCACCGGGAGCGGTCAGATTTTCAGGATGTAGCAGTGGTGGAGACCGAAGGGTTTGGAAAAACACTGGTCTTGGATGAAATTGTACAAACGACGGAAGCAGATGGTTTTATATACAACGAGATGATCACTCACATTCCCCTGGCAACGCATCCCTCTCCCCAGGATGTCTGTATCATCGGAGGGGGCGATTGTGGAGCCGCCAGGGAAGCAGTCAAATACCCGGCGGTGAAACGGGTGGATCTGGTGGAGATCGATCCAAAAGTGGTGGAAGTGAGTCGGAAATACCTGCCGGAAGTAGCGGGGGCCGGGGAGCTGGATCCGCGTATTCAACTCCATTATGAGGATGGGACCTCCTTCATCAGGGAGCGGGAATCTCTGTATGATGTCGTGGTGGTAGATTCTTCGGATCCGGTGGGGCCGGCGAAGGTTCTGTTTGAACTCCCTTTTTACCAGGATGTTCATCGGGCTCTGAAGAACGACGGTCTCATGGTTTGCCAGAGCGAATCGCCGATCTTTCATCCCGAGGTTTTATCCCGAGTCCATCAGACTCTCCGGCAACTGTTTCCGGTGGTTCGCACCTACTTGGCGACCGTACCCACCTATCCGGGAGGAGTGTGGAGTTTCACCTTGGCATCCAAGTCATACGATCCCCTTTGCGAAGGAAGCGGCCGTTTGCAAACAAAAGGGAATCGCTATGTCGACGGAGAGATCCTGGAGGGTAGCTTCCGGCTTCCGGTCTATGTAAAAAAGCTTCTTGGTTGATTGTCAACTATAATTATATTGAGGTTGACAATGGTCAACCTCTTTTTTATGCTTGGAGAGGAGAAGATAGGGAGGGATCATGGATGACAAAGCGTACCGCCCGGATTCGCAATATGGTCTTGGCTGCCATGTTTGCGGCATTGCTGGCTGTATCGGGACAGATCGCCATCCCGGTGCCGCCGGTTCCGGTGACGTTGCAAACCCTGGTCGTCATGTTGGCAGGCTCGGTTTTGGGAGCACGATGGGGGGCTACCAGTGTCGCAATTTTCATTCTACTAGGGGCTTTTGGAGTCCCGGTATTATCCGGGGGGCAGGGAGGGTTGGCGGTTTTGGTCGGACCCACTGGTGGTTACATCTGGAGTTGGCCTCTGGCAGCTTTCCTGATCGGCTGGATGACGGAAAGGTCAGCCCCTCGGCTTCGTTTTTGGAAACTGTTAGTCTACCATGTGGTTTGGGGAATGGCCTTAATCTATCTCTGCGGTACCTTGTGGATGATGTTCAGCCTGGAGTTGGATGTGAGAGCTGCGCTGGCAGGGGGCGTGCTTCCCTTTATTCCGGGGGATGCGGTTAAAGCGGTCGTCGCTTCCACTGCAGCCCTCAGTTTGAACCGGGCTTGGCCGATCCTCCGACCCCGTCGGGAGCCAGTCGATGAAAAAACCGCCTGATGGCGGGTGATTAGGAAATAGGGATGGAGACCAGGTCTGTATATTGTTGAATATGGCGGATAAAGCGATCGGAGAGGGGGATCAATAGATCTGTTGCACCCCGTTCAAACCGGCCGTTACGGTTGATGATAAAGATCCGGCTGGCAGAGATTCTGTAAAAACGATGGGTGAAGGGAGTAACCCCCGTCTCATCCCATGGTAGCGTCGAGCCGGTCTGGTTCAGTTGAAAAGGTAGGATGCCCAGCGTCTCCGAGAGCATGACCTGATAAGAGGTGTGGGGCTTTTGGAAAATCAGTTCCCGGGTGGTCAGCGTGCATCCCAACCGATGGCGCTTCTGGGACAGCAGGAGCTCGCCTTCCATCCTGTTGACTCGGATAAAATCAGAGTAGGGCATACAGGATTCACACCTTTATTTTGTGTATTGACCGTATTCTATCATGAATGAGAGGTAAACATCGAAGTATATGTGTGACAAGATAGCCAAAAAGAGGAGGGCCAGGGATTGCAGGTACCACTGCGAAATATGATCGATCTTCGAAAGCTGTTGCGCCAATATGGTTTGGTTGTATACACGGGAGATCGGATAGGAGATCTAGATTTGATGGAAAGTGAACTGACCGACTTGAACCAAGCGGGTTTGCTGGAGCAGCAGATCTACTTACAAGCGAAGGTTTTGATTCGAAACGAAAGAAGAAAGGTTGGAAAAAACACTTCTTCTTCCCGCTGACAGAAGAAAACTGTCGGTGGCTGCCGACAGTCTTTACATACCTTGTTCGCTGAAGGAGTACCAGGTGCTCATCCCCGAAGCAGGGGCAGGGTGCAACAACGAAAAGCGCCGCCGGATTTCGTGATCTCCGACAGATCGACTTCGATGACGGTGAATCCGCGCTGGCGCAGTTTTTTGTTCACATCCGGATTGACAGGTTGACTGATGACGGTCCGGTTTCCGATGGAGAGAACGTTGGTTCCCAGGCGGAACTGTTCGTCCTCATTGATCTCGATCAAGCTGTAGCGAGAGGCCAGCCGGCGCAGATCGCTGTCTGCAAAAGCCTGTGGATAGATCAAGGCTTCCCGGGAGGAGAGGGGATTGAACAGGCAATCCAGATGCAGATATTTTTCCGGAAAATGGAGGCTGACCACATTCAGATGGGGAAGCTCCTGCCGAAGAGTGGCAATCGCCTTGCGTGAGGTACGTCCACTGTCCCCGATGTAGAGGGTATCTTCGTCAATCAGAACATCTCCGCCTTCGATATTTCCTTCCGTGATCCGGGAGAAGGGGATCCCTTCTCTTTGGAGCCACCCGGTCAACAAATTCTCTTCTCCTTGACGAATCGATTTTTCCATACGGGAGATATACAGGCGGGGACCGATGGTGAAACCGATGTCGCGGGTGAAGACTTGTTCCGAAAAACGGGGATCCGGCTGAAGCAGGATGACCTTTACCCCCAATTGTTCCAGTACGTCGATCAGATGTTGATGTTGCTGTTGCGCTTTCTCCCGATCGATATTTTCATCCGCAAAATGGCGCTGAGTGCGGTTGATCACTTCTCGAATCTCCAAAAAACGGGGTGAACAAAGGAGCACCTGTTTTAAAGGAGCATATTCGCTGCGGCAGTCTGGCCGGGAGATTTGTACAGTGGTTTGGGTCATGGACAGACGTCCTTTCAGAATGATCTATTCAGGTGTTAACCTTTCCTTTCTGTGTTAATCCATGTACAGGAAAATAGGAAGACCACCCTTGCGGATGGTCTGGCTTGGGATTATACAGTTGTGCCTGTCTGGATGGAATAGAAAGGGGGGAGATTCTTTTCATAGGCGCGGATTTTTTCTTCCTGAAGCAGGGTAACGGCGATATCGTCCAGTCCCTCCAGTAAGAAATGGCGTCGGTGGGGCTCCACTGCAAAGGAGATGACCCATCCGTTGTCGTCATGGATTTGCTCAGTTTCCAGGTCGACGGTGAGGGTGCGGGTAGTTCCTGCTACCACCCGTTCAAAAAGGTGGTCGACGGTCTCTTCGGGGAGACGGATGGGCAGAATCCCGTTTTTGAAACAATTATTATAAAAAATATCGGCGAAGGAAGGGGCGATGAGAGCCCGAAAACCATAATCATGCAGTGACCAAGGGGCGTGTTCCCGGGAAGAACCACATCCGAAATTGGAGCGGGTGAGCAGGATACTACCTGCCTGGTACTCCTCCCGGTTCAGTACAAAATCGGGGATGAGCTCCCCCTGATCGTCAAAACGCCAGTTATAAAAGAGGTACTTGCCAAACCCGGTCCGTTCCACACGTTTCAGAAACTGCTTGGGGATGATCTGGTCCGTGTCCACATTGGCCCGATCCAAAGGGACGACCTCTCCGGTATGTTTCTTGAAAGCTCGCATGTCAATCCCTCCTCAGTCTGCTAATTTCCAATCGCGCACATCAACAAAATGACCTTTAATGGCCGCCGCCGCTGCCATCATCGGACTGACCAAGTGGGTTCGTCCTCCGCGACCTTGTCGCCCTTCGAAATTGCGGTTGGAGGTGGAGGCGCATCGTTCACCAGCCTGCAGGATATCATCATTCATCCCCAGGCACATGCTGCAACCGGATTCTCGCCATTCAAATCCGGCATCTTGAAAGATGCGGTCCAACCCCTCGGTTTCCGCTTGGATTTTTACCTGTTGAGAGCCGGGGACTACCATGGCCCGCACACCGGGTGCCACTTGGCGATTCTTTACCACGCGGGCGGCGGTGCGTAGATCTTCGATCCGGGCATTGGTGCAGGAGCCGATAAATACCCGATCCAATTGGATCTCGGTAATAGGCATGCCGGGGGTGAGATCCATGTACTCCAGAGCGTTTTCTACGGACTTTCTGTCTGTTACCGTGGAAAAAGCGGCGGGATCCGGCACTCTTCCAGTCACTCCAGTTCCCATCCCCGGGCTGGTACCCCAGGTCACTTGCGGGACGATCTCAGTGGCGTTGAGCTCCACTCGTTTATCATAGTCAGCCCCTTCATCGGTACGAAGTTGGCTCCAATCTTCCTTGGCTTGTTCCAGGGCTTCTCCTTGGGGAGCGAAGGGTTTTCCCTCTAGGTAGCGGAAGGTAGTCTCATCGGGAGCGACCATTCCCGCCCGAGCTCCGGCTTCGATGGACATATTGCAGATGGTCATCCGCTCTTCCATAGACATCTGGCGAATCGCTTCCCCTGTATACTCGATGACGGTGCCGGTGGCTCCGTCGGTTCCGATCTTTGCGATGACAGAGAGGATGACATCTTTGGCGGTGACACCTGGAGCCAAGCGTCCCTTTACATGAACCTCCATCGTCTTCGGTTTCATCTGTTGCAGACACTGGGTTGCCAGTACATGCTCCACTTCGCTGGTCCCGATCCCAAAGGCCAAAGCACCAAAAGCGCCGTGGGTGGAGGTGTGGCTGTCCCCACAGACGATGGTTTTTCCTGGAAGGGTCAACCCCAATTCCGGTCCGATCACGTGTACGATTCCCTGTCCGGGACTGTGGAGATCATACAGACGAATTCCGAATTCCTCACAGTTTTGAGCGAGAGTGTTGATCTGCGTGGCGGAAGTAGGGTCCTTGATTGGCAGATGACGGTTGAGGGTGGGGACATTGTGGTCCATCGTGGCTATGGTTAAATCCGGGCGCCGCACTTTGCGTCCATTGAGTCGCAAACCTTCAAATGCTTGAGGTGAGGTAACTTCGTGGACGAGGTGGAGATCGATGTACAGGATCGCCGGCTTTCCTTCTTCCTGATCGATCACATGACGTTCCCATACTTTTTCGAATAATGTACGTGGCTTCACAGGACTCACCTCATTTTTCAGTATTTTTAGAAGAGAGGGGGTTGGAAAATATATTGTTGCTATTGTAGCAAACTTCAGGAGAGGTGCAACACCTTTTTGTCATCTTATTTATTTAAAGCGTAGATGCGGGGAAAGAACAAAGGGATTGGAGAAATCAAAAAAACCGCCACAGAGGCGGATTCAAGAGGTGCTAATTTTTCCTGATACCTGGATCCTAATTTCTCCTCCAGTTTATCGTTTTCTGAACCAGATGGCAAGGGGATTTAACTAATTATTTTAACTTAATATAAATGTTCCTCTTTAGACGGAGTCATTCCCTTATGGATCCTAATTTCAATTCATTGATGAAATATGATTTTAAAGCGGTGGGCGTCCTCCAGGGTCAAAAATCCCCACTCGGGATGCAGGTACCCTTTCCGAAATTCTTCTGACCGCAGGGATTGAAGTAACCTCGTCCATCGCTGATGAAGAGCCTTGAGAAAATCGATTGAGACGTGGATCTCCAACCGGGAATTGGGAAGGTGGTTCCATTTGTCCGGGTCAAAGGGAGAGATGATAGGCCGTTCTTCAGTCAGGGCTCGTTTGAACCTCAGGTATCCGTATAGTTGGCTGTGGGGCAGATGATGGACCACTTGCTGCAGAGTCCAGCCATCGGGACGGTAGGAAGTGTCCAATTGTTCCCGATCCAAATCGGAGACGGCCTCCTTCAGTCGGTGAGGAGTTTCTGCCAACACCCAGATATGCCATTCATGGGACTCCTTTTCTCGGTGAGGATTGAAACGGCCAATCGGATAACGCAGGTGTTCCGCAGAGAGGATCCCTCCTTTTGTATGTTTTTCCTGGACCGCTGGCCCGGATCTAAACCACCAATCCTCTGAATTAAGCTGTTCCTTCTTTGCCGTGGTGGAGGTGCTTTTCCATCCGATTGAGTAAGAAAGTGGAGATTAAAACCAATGCCAGATAGTAAAGTCCGTTGCCGGCATAGGTGAGAAGGGGCTGGTAATTGGCGGAAGCCTCGGACAATGCCATTCCGAACAACTCATTCACACCGATATAAGCAACCAGGGAAGAGTCTTTCGGGCCGATGATAAACTGGTTTCCCAGCGGGGGCAACGAACGCCGAAAAGCCTGAGACATGATGATTCTACCCATGGACTGAGCATAACGGGCTGCCTCCATCTGGCCTCGGTCTATGGACTGAATGGCTCCCCGGAAGATCTCTGCAATATAGGCAGCGGCATGAAATCCCAGAGCCAAAATTCCGGCGGGAAATTCATTGATGTTCCAACCCAGTCCTTGGGCCAAACCAAAATAAAAAAACATGATTTGTATCAGGCGTGTTGATTAGCCATATTTTGGGTGGGGAGATCGTGTTCACCCACGCGACCGTTGCCATCCGGCAAGGAAGTGAAAACTGGCCGCTCCAAATCTGACCATCGGGCAGGGGCAAAGCCTTACGGAAGCAACACAGGGAAGAGGTTGCCCCTAAACGCCCTCCCTCCAGATTCTCCGCTGGGTAGGATGGCTACCTTCATCTAGAGCTTCAGCTCCTTTGGATTGTAGTGCCCATGGTACAAAGGTCGCTTTGGCAGCACACGACTCCCTTCCGCTGCCCATTTTCTGGTTAATCAACAGCCCTGGATCTGTATAATCAAAGGGGTGCCCCGGATCAAGGTGATATAGAGGTTGGCGATCTATTGTAACACCCGAATGGAGGAGATTTTGCAGAAAGCGAGGATCAGCCCCAATGCACTTCCTAGAATCAGGGATACAAAGGTGAGTTGAACCGTGATCCAGGCGGCATGGCCAAAACCAGCCGCTGTGGTGACTAATATTTCGCGGAAGTTCATCGATTTTTTCTCTCCTTTGTAGGCCTCCTCTTGGCTGGAAGGATTTGCCAATTCAGTGGATCCGGGGGATCAAGTAGAGGTGTCTGCTCTTTCAGATACATGAATAGAATGCTCCACTCATAGCTTTGGATCACACTTTAGAAACGTTGTGATTATATTGACTTTGAACAGTTTTATCACAACGTTTCTAATCGGAGAGGATATTGCGGTTGAACCACTTTTGGCTGATCTTTTCATAGGTTCCGTTTTCGATGATCTGGTTCAACGCTTGATTGATTTCCATTTCCAAACCGGGATTGTTTCGGTTGAGGGCTATTCCCATCTTATCCATAGTGAGGGGCTTGCCTACTTTTCGGATTTTGAGATCGTCCTGTTTGATCGCGTGATCGCCGACCCCTTCATCGGTGATCACGGCGTCGATCCGTCCGGTGGGTAGATCTTGAAGTGCCACCACATCGCTGGTGTACTCCTTGACCTTCTTTGAATGCTTCATGGCCTCGTCTTTATAAGTGCTGGCCTTGACCACTCCAATCTTTTTTCCCTTCATGTCTTCCGCTGTCTTTATCTCGCGGTTTCCTTCTCGGACGAAGATTTGAGCTCCTGAGTGATAATAGGGCTTCGTGAAGAGAACTGCTTTTTTTCGTTTCTCCGTAATCCCCATGCTACCGATGACCGCATCGTATTTCCCTGCTTGCAGACCGGCCACAATGGTTTCCCAGGGGGTGGTCTCCGCAAGCACCTAGGAATCCAGTCAGGGTGAGGATGATCCCCACGGACAACAGAAACTTCTTCTGGAAGAAAATGAATCATCCCTCCTCTTATTTATATCCTATATAAAATATTCGGTTAATGACATAAAATCCCTTTTTGATCCGCCTTCCGGGGACCGCCTGGGCTGAATGAGAATCCCTCGATTCACATACTGTGATGATGAAGAGGATCAACGGAGAGGGGGGAAGGCAGGGCTGTTGATTAATTGCAGGCGCCGGATTTTTCTCCGGGGCGACTCTAATCGTAAAATTGAAAAGCAAAGCGTCGCTCTCCAAAAAGTGGAGAGCGACGGCTCAAAGAGCTACAGACGGGCACCCATCTGTTCCAAAATCTGTTCTGCTTTTTCAAAGTGTTCTTCATCAGTGACCACCGTGACCGAAAGGTCCTCGACTCCCCATTCGTCACTGGCGTCAGCCATGCCGCTGGCATGGGGATCGGCGGCCTTCAGGATCCCTGCATCCCGTCCGGTTACCGGGGCGCCGGTGATCGTGGACAGGGAAGAGATCGGTTCGGCGATGGGGTTGTCCAGATCGCTCCCATCTTCCCTGGGGCTAAGGGAAAAACGGGACAGATCCACAGTATCAAACCCTTCCGCCTTCAGTCGTTGTACGGCTTTATGAGCTTGTTCCTCCGTCCGGAAAAAAGCGATGACGCTCCGTTCCCCCATAGGAGAAGCCTCCTTATTCAGTGATTCTTTTATAATGTGGACGGAAAGGGTGATTTTTATTTTATGGGTCTTCCTTCATGCCATCGTATGAACCGAAACAAAAAAGATAAAAAAGGACTTTGAAGAGTCCTTTTTTATCATGAAAGTGATTCAATTGATTCCGGAAGTGCCGGTGGTTCCCTCCGTTCCATTCCCTGTTCCTTCTCCTGTCCCTTCTTCGGTTCCCTGTTCGGAATCCTGAGACTCTGAAGGAGTGTACGGTTGACCGTCCAGGGTTTGTAACGGCAATTTCAGTTGTTTTCGCAGCAGATTGCTGATCCGAAGGCGTTCATCGTCACTGACCAAGTAGAACCAGATTCCTTGAGGATTATTTTTACTGTTTTCACCGTTGATTTCCAAGGTTTCTGTCCGGTCCTTAGGGATCTTCCGGTAAGTGTCCTGAAGTGCGATCATCTGTTTGATCTCCAGATTATGATTGAGATTATTCCCCACGGCCTCCAACAGATCATCCACTTTTGACACGGTCTTGACGCTGGTGAGCTGGGTCATCAGCGCTTGCATTACTTCTTTTTGTCGCTTGTTGCGCCCCTGGTCCCCTTCGGGATCGGATTTGCGCATTCGGACATAAGCGAGGGCTTCATGGCCGTTTAAATGAGCCGGCCCTTCTTTGAAGGTGTACCACTTGTAGAACAGACGCATGTTGAAGTCAAAGGGAACGTTCACATCCACCCCGCCCACGGCATCCACCGCTTCGATAAATCCGTTGAAGTTGATCCTCAGATAATAATCGATAGGAATATTGAGGAAGTTTTCGACAGTTTGCACGGTGTTGGTCATGGGTCCCACCTCGGAACGGGTCCCATAATAGGGTGCGGAGTTAATCTTAGTCTTCACCCCGTTGGAATTAGGGATGGCAGCATAAGTGTCTCGGGGGATACTCAGCATCTTGATTGAATTTTTTTTGGGATTGACGGCAGCAACCATGAGAACATCAGAGCGCCAATCCTTTGCTTCGGAGGTGCGGACATCGGTTCCCACCAACAGGACGGTGAAGGGATCATCCATGGTGATTTTCTTATCCCGTTTATCGGATTTAGCCCGGTTCAGGGGATCAAAGGATTGATCCGCTGCCGCCCAAACTTGATAGATAAAATAACTGGAAACACCGATAATACCCACCATAAAAACTGTCAATATACGAAGCCACAATTTACGGCGATTCTTTTTTCGCACTCGATCCATTCTTGAATGTTTGATAGGTCAACCCCCACTTTTAAGTCCAGATCCGAAGATCTGTCTTTGTATATGCAAAAGCCGGGAGGGGATCGTCCCGGATTGCGTTATTTTGCCGTTGCCTTCAAGTATAAAACGATGATTCAGAGACAGGTGTTTCGTCGATCAGCTTGCCAGGTTTTTGAAAATAATTCGCATCACCTGCGTCGTAGCCATCGGGACCATACCAGATAAAAAATGAAGAGCAACAGAATGAATGCAAGGATGAAACTAAGGATCCACCCCACAGGATTGGGGAATTCGACAAGAACCCGGACTGGATTTTTTTCACCCGGTTCCAGTTTCCATGTCAGAGTTTTTCCATCTTCGGAAACTTGATCTGCATTGTGGCCCTCGGGTTTTAGAGGAAGAGTGAGACGAAAACGGAGGTTGGTTTCTTCCCATAAAAACTCCTCCAGTGGATTATCGGCCTGGAGAGAGGTCAGATCCGCTTGCGTCTTCAAAAAGATTTGGTATTGAAACCAATTTTTCTCGATGCGAACCGGACCTCTGGACCCCTCCGGGAGAGAGGGAAGCAAACTGGCCGTTTTCCCAGAGGGTCCGAGGAGCTCTTTGAACTCGTCCCCAGGTGGATCTTCCACTACATTTTTGCTTTCTTTTTCTGCCAGCCACCCGACACGTTGATCCTCACGGATCTCCCGTACCCGATAACCCTGAGTTTCCATCTTTTTTTGAAAGGAATCCAATTGATCGGCGACCACAGACGGGGCCAACACCTTCACCCGGTAGCTTCCCGACCCGTCTTTATGAATGGTGACGTGGTAGTCAGCATTGACACATCCTGTTGTCAATAGAATGAGAGTCAGTGTAGCAATCAGGTAGCTTCTTTTTTTGCATAGCTTCACCGTCATCCCTCTCTTCCGCCGATGCGATCCCAGATCAATAAAGTTCCACAAGCGTGAGCAAGGCGGTTACATTCTGATCCACTGATTCGGGTATGATGTTTCCCTTTTTGTCAAAACGGATCTTTTGCAGAGATTCTTGAATCGGATTGGGACGTTCAAAGCGGACATATTCCTTATCTAGCAGTATTTGCAGTTCAGTCATACGCTTATGAAGTTGTTTCTGGTCCACTCCACGGACCTCCTTCCTGCAGATTGCGTGATTCATTCAATCTACACCCAAACGAAACAGGGATATATATACTATCAAGATTACATCATGGGATGATGGAAAGGAAAGAAAAAATTATGAATGAGGGACAAAACAATATAAATGTAAGTATCCCATAAAACCAATCGACTACTCCCTTGGTTCGGTTGCTAATTCTGGTGAGGAAGTTTACCATAGATTTTTGCGAGAAGTCCCGTTTAGGGGAAAGACAGATATAGGGGAGCCGGTCAGATATCCGAACTGCGAAGCCATTTACTTGGTCTGTTCCGACCATGGGATCAGATGAGCTTTACGAAGGTTGTGAAATGGGTATAAAGGGGTGATTCTATGCAAGATCATATGTTTTGGATCTCACTGGCGGTCACTTTCGGCTTGGGTGTCTTGATCGCACCATTGGCTATACCTCTGCTCAGAAGGTTGAAATTTGGTCAATCGATTCGGACAGAGGGGCCGGAGGCGCATCAAAAGAAATCCGGTACGCCTACGATGGGGGGAGTGATTTTTCTCACTGCAGTGGTATTGGCCTCCATCCCTCTCGCCAGCAGGACAGAAGCTGGAAACCCAGACCTTTTCTTTCTGTTGTTTGCCACGCTGAGTTACGGAATTGTTGGTTTTTTGGATGATTACATAAAAGTGGTAATGCAGCGAAATCTAGGATTGACCGCCAGGCAGAAATTATTGGGACAGGTCTTTATCGGGATGGTGTTATTCTGGGTATTGTGGGAAGTCCGGGTGGTGCGTGGTACCTATGAGGCCATCTCTATGATCGGAATCCCTGGGACGGATTTTTATATTGCTTTAAACTGGATTTATTTCCCACTCCTAGTGGTTATAATGATTGCCGCTTCCAATGCCGTGAATCTGACAGACGGACTGGATGGACTGGTGGCGGGAACTGCAGCCATCGCCTATGGAGCTTACACTGTGATCGGAATTATGCAGGATAATACCAGTGTCATCATTTTTTCTGCCTCTGTCACCGGAGCATTGCTGGCTTTTCTCGTCTTCAATGCCAATCCGGCCAAAGTCTTTATGGGAGATACCGGGTCACTTGCCTTAGGCGGGGGATTGGCAGCGCTGGCGGTGATCACCAAAACGGAACTTCTACTGTTGATTATCGGCGGGGTGTTTGTATTAGAAACTCTGTCGGTGATGATCCAGGTCGCCTCCTTTAAATTCCGGGGAAAAAGAGTGTTCCTCATGAGTCCTATTCACCATCATTTTGAACTGAAAGGCTGGTCGGAATGGCGGGTGGTGATCACCTTCTGGGGGATGGGATTCTTGTTTGCGGTGTTGGGGATCTACCTGGAAGTATTTATTTGAATGACCGGCGTGACCGGTCTTTTTTTTATGGGTTGACATCGCCTTCACCATGGCTACTACCAAGATGAAGGAAAGTTGACTCCTTTTTAAATTATGCTAAACTGATAGTGCTATTGGAGGAGGAAGCGCCATGATTAAAGCTGTCATCTTTGATTTTGATGGTCTCATTTTAGATACGGAGACCGCATGGTATGAGTCTTATAGAAAAACATTGCTGGAGTACTATCAGTTTGATTTGCCTCTGGAAGAGTTTGTGAAATGCGTGGGTTCGGATGATACGGTTTTGTTTGTGTACCTGCAGGAAAAGCTTGGAGATGCCCTGGATGCGGATTTGATTCGGACGAGAGCGAAAATGTGGCATACAGAGAAGGTGAAGGAAGCGCAGGCGCGTGAAGGAGTGGCCCAATATTTGGAAGATGCGCGTAAAGCGGATTTGAAAATTGCGCTCGCCACGAGCTCTACGCGAGAGTGGGCGACGACCCATTTGACGAACTTAAATTTAATATCTTATTTTGACCATTTGATCACACAGGATGATGTCAAACGCATCAAGCCAGCGCCGGATCTGTTTTTGAAAACACTGGATGTTCTTGGAATTCAACCCCATGAAGGGATTGTGTTTGAGGATTCGTTGAATGGATTGATTGCAGCAAACCGGTCGAATTTGCCGACGGTTATTATTCCCAATCCCGTGACAGAGGGACTTCCATTTGAGAAATACCACTTAAAGCTCACGTCGATGGCAGAGATGAGTCTGGACGAGGTGCTCCAAACTTTGGATTAGTTTTCTCGCAAAATGGAGGAAAAATCCGTTTTGAAATGATTTCCGGTGAAAAAATCCATCTTTCCTGTTATGATGAGAGTATATCCAAGAGATGAATGGCATTTGTCTCAAAAAAATTCAGGATAAGGATTTGTGAACAATGGATAAAGCCGTTGACTTCAACACAAAGGTTTATAGTTATATCCATACATTGACGAGGTCCGAAAAAAAAGTGGCAGACTATGTCCTCGAAAATATGGAGGAGACCATCTATTTAACCGTGACTGAACTAGCGGAAAAAGTAGGGGTAGGGGAAACCACCGTACTGAGATTTTGCAGAAGAATCGGCTACAAAGGCTATCAGGCTTTCAGAATGGCGGTGACAAAGGAGGTCGCAAAGCAGTCGAATGAAGATTTCGATGACATTGATGAAACAAATGTTATGCAGGCGATTGTGCAAAAGTCCACCTATGCCAGCATCCAGGCTTTAAAGGAAACGGCAAGTTTAATCGGTACAAAAGAGTTAGAAAAGTCGATTGAATTGATGGTAAAACAAAAGCGGATCGTCATGTACGGGTCATCCATGTCAGAAAATACTGCCCAAGATGCCCGCAATAAGTTTCTGCGTATCGGAAGGGTAGTCGAAGTTTATACAGATGCACATATGCAAGCTATGTCGGCAGCCACTTTAACAGATGAAGATCTTGCTATAGGGATCTCCATCAGCGGGAGTACCAAGGATACCTTTGATGCACTTACGATTGCCAAAGAGAATGGAGCGAAAATTATTTCGCTGACGCACTCGAGACGATCCCCCATCGCAGATATATCGGATACCGTCTTACTGACTGCGGGAAGAGAGACTCCCTTGCAAGGCGGTTCTCTAGGGGCGAAGATCTCCCAATTGCTTGTCATCGATCTACTCTTTAATGGAGTAGCGAGTCAACAACAGGAAAGAGCCAAACGATACAAAGATCTCACCGCCAAAGCGGTTCTGGATAAAGCATATTAAAAATAGAAGAATGATAGGTGAATAGAGATGATGAAACCATTGGAAGGCGGCCTGGTTGTCTCCTGTCAGGCCCTCGAAGATGAGCCCTTGCACGGGCCTATGCATATGGCAGCGATGGCGATCGCTGCCAAAGAGGGAGGGGCTGTGGGCATTCGGGCCAACGGTTCCGCTGATATCCAGGAGATCAAGAGATACGTCGATTTGCCGGTCATTGGCATTTTAAAAAAGCGATACCCAGGTTGTGATGCTTTTATCACTCCCACTAAAGCGGATGCCAAACTTGTGGCAGAGGCGGGTGCAGATATTGTTTCAATCGATGCGACGAACGTATCCCGTCCGGAAAAGTTGGAAGAATTAGTTCATTATATCCAAGAAGACCTGGGCAAGAGGGTCATGGCGGATATTGCAACGTTGGAAGAGGGGATCCATGCTGAAAAAATCGGGTGTGACTTTGTAGGAACGACATTATCCGGATACACGGCGGAGACAAAGGATCGCGAGCGTCCGGACTTTGGTTTGTTGGAGAAGTTGGTCCAACAGCTGGCTGTTCCTGTTGTGGCGGAAGGCAATATCAGTCTACCTGCACAAGCCAAAAAAGCCCTAGAATTGGGTGCATTCTTCGTCGTCGTCGGCACAGCGATTACACGTCCCCAACTGATTACTAAAAAATTTGTGGAAGGCATGAGGAGCTCGTGATGAAAGCGATCGGTATTGATATCGGAGGAACCAAAATAGGCATAGGTGTCGTACGAGAGGATGGCGTATTTCTCAAAAAGGAGGAAATATCCACCAACCCACATATGAATGGCGAAAGTATCCTTTCAAGGATTGCGGAGCGATTGAGGCAGTTCCGAGAGGAAGAGATCGCAGGTATTGGGATCGGAACAGCAGGGCAAATCAGTCCGAGGGGAGTCGTGTTATCATCTACGGACACATTTTCGGACTGGAAGGGAATCAATGTGAAACGACAGATGGAAGAAGCGACGGGATGTCGTGTAGAGGTTGTGAACGATGTACAGGCGATGGGGCTTGGAGAACAGCGATTCGGTGCAGGGAAAAATGTGAACGATTTCATTTGTGTCGCTTTAGGAACCGGTGTCGGGGGATCGATCATCACTAACGGAAAGTTAGTCCGGGGACATCTCGGAGCAGCAGGTGAATTGGGGCATATGATTCTGATTCCGGAGGGTCGCAGATGTCCCTGTGGCAACAGAGGATGTCTGGAAGCACACGTTTCGGGTGTTGCCATCGAGTCCCTCTATCAGGAGAGGTATTCAGTCGCCAAAAAGGGCCAGCTGATCTTTAAAGAAGCTTTGGAAAACGATCCGCATGCTCTTGCAGTCGTTGAACACTATCTTATGGACCTGACGACGGGGCTGACCTCACTGGTCAATATTTTCAATCCCGAAAAAGTGATTCTCGGAGGGGGGGTTGCACAGTCCTTATTGCCGTATATGGAGAGATTAACCTACGACGTACGAAGGTATGTGGCCCCTGTGAACGATAAAGTCTCTATTGAACAATCCCGTTTGAGGGGGGATGCGATGATTTTAGGTGCGGCAAGTTTAGTGATGTGAGCGACTCATGAATATTTTATTGGAAAAGGATGTGTTTGCATTTATGAAACAGTTAAACGTAGCAGTGATTGGACTCGGTGTGATGGGACGAACCCATGCACGAATCTTCTCTGAACTGCCAAATGTTCAACTCGTAGCCGTAAACGATATTAACCATGCCCTTGCAGAAAAAATCGCCAGTGAGTTTAACTCTGTCGCGGTAAAAGATTTGCAGGATCTGTTTGCAGATGAGAATGTACAAGCTGTAAGTATTTGTACATCTGATGATCAGCATTATGATGTAGCCAGCATGGCATGTAAGCACGGAAAGCACATTCTGATTGAAAAACCATTGGCGGATACGGTTGAAGATGCCAAGGGGATTCTTGACCAAGCCAATGAAAACGGTGTCAAGCTGATGGTCGGTCATTCACTTCGTTGGGATCCTCGTTATTACTTGGCTAGAGAAGCCGTGCAAGAAGGTAAGATCGGAGAAACGGTTCATTTGCATGCGCGAAGAAATAATTCCTATCTGAACGGCCAAAGACTGCGAGGAAGAACCTCTGTCGCTATGTTCCTGGGTGTGCATGATCTAGATGCAATCGAATGGATTACCGGTGATCGGATTGTCGAGGTCTCTGCAGTAGAAGTTCGTAAGCGCTTAAAAGAGTTTGACGTGGCAGATGCGATCATCACTACTCTGCGCTTCCAATCTGGAGCCATTGGTAGCTACGAAACCAGCTGGGTTCTTCCGGAAAATCATGTGGAACTGGATGCGAAGTTGGATATCACTGGCACAGATGGGGTCTTAAATATTGATATTTTGGATCAGAACATTCGTGTGTATGAAAAAGACAATCAAATCACGTATCCCGATACGATGTACGGCGTGGATCTGTATGGCAAGCAGACCGGCATTATGAAAGAGGAACTCAGTTCTTTTGTGGAGGGTGTACTTGAAGGCAAATCGTTCCCCATTTCACCTGAGGATGCCTATCGCGCAGTGAAGATTGTCAAATGCATCGAAGAATCGGCGAAATGTGGACAACCCGTAAAAATCGATTAGAGTGTGGCAGTCTCCCGGAAACATTGTGATCTGTATTGAAGGGGCGGGATGGGGTTTCCGCTCCATTTGTTGATATGACATAGCCAAGGCACTCTGCGGAAACTCCATCCCGACTTAAATCACAACGCTTCCAGATCTCATCGTAAGGAGTTGTGAGTGAATGGCTGAAAAAAGAAATATTCGTGCACAGATTCAGAGATACGGAAGTAACCTGAGTAGCATGATTATCCCCAACTTGGGTGCATTCATTGCTTGGGGGTTGCTAACAGCAATTGCGATCCCGACAGAACTCGAATTGTTCAACAATTTTATTGATCCCATGTTGCATTATTTGTTGCCTTTGCTCATTGCCTTTTCAGGTGGACGGATGCTCCACGATTTTCGTGGTGGAGTGGTAGGGGCCACCGCGACCATGGGAGTGATTGTTGCTACCGATATTCCGATGTTTATCGGGGCCATGATCATGGGTCCCCTCGGTGGTTGGGCGATAAAGAAATTTGACCAATGGGTAGATGGCAAGATTCGCGCAGGGTTTGAAATGCTCGTAAATAATTTTTCTGCCGGGATCATCGGAGCACTCCTCGGTTTGTTTGGATCCGTGGCGATTGGACCGCTTGTGGCTGGCCTGACAAGCATGATGGAATTGGGTGTGAATACGATTGTGGGATGGGGTTTACTTCCGCTTGTCAGTATTCTTATTGAGCCGGCAAAGGTGATGTTTTTAAACAATGCGATTGGTCAGGGTATTCTCAATCCGATTGCCAGTGGACAAGTCGCCGAAACCGGGAAATCATTCCTGTTTCTCCTCGAGGCGAACCCAGGGCCTGGGCTCGGGATCTTACTTGCTTTTATGGTATTTGGTAAAGGTACTTCTAAGGCATCTGCCTATGGGGCTGGTCTGATTCATTTTATCGGTGGGATTCATGAAATCTATTTCCCTTATGTCTTAATGAAGCCTGCTCTTATCATCGCGGCGATCTTGGGTGGTATGAGCGGAATCTACATGATGACTCTCTTTGATGCGGGCTTGGTAAGTGTCGCTTCGCCAGGGAGTATCATTCCGATCCTGCTTTTGACTGCTTCTGATAGCTATCTAGGAGTTATTTTAAGTGTTCTTCTCGCAACAATCGTTTCTTTTGTAATCGCTTCACTGATCCTGAAGATGGACCGCAAGGGAACAGAAGATATCGGCGAAGCTAGTGAAAAAATGGAGTCCCTCAAAGGGAAAAGGAGCAGCGTCGCCTCTCATTTTGCCAGTACCACCGAGGTAGAAAAAGCTGAAGTGGTAAGTTATGAGCACGTGAAAAGAATCGTTTTTGCCTGTGATGCGGGGATGGGCTCCAGTGCCATGGGGGCATCCTTATTGAAGAATAAATTGAAGAAAGCAGAGCGAACCGACATCGATGTCAAAAATATTGCCATCAGCAATTTGCCAACCGATGCTCAAATCATTTTCACTCACAAAGATTTAACCGAAAGAGCGCAAGAAAAACAGCCGGATGCGATTCATGTTTCTGTTGATAATTTCTTGAGTAGTCCGCGATATGACGAAGTCGTGGAACGTTTGAACTCACAAACCGAAGAGGGCTCCTCGTAAGAACCGAAATAAAAATAATAGAGGAGGGGAACCGATGAGTGAAATCCTAAAAGTAGACAACATTCGCCTTTCTGCAAAGGCGACCCTAAAAAAGGAGGCTATTGCCGAGGCCGGCGGTATGCTGGTTGAGCAGGGCTATGTCGCAGAGAATTATATTTCCAAAATGTATCAGAGAGAAGAAGCGGTCTCTACCTATATGGGAAACCTATTGGCTATTCCCCACGGAACGGATGATGCCAAGAACGAGGTACATCAATCAGGCTTGGTGATCCTGACACATGATCAGCCGATTGATTGGGATGGTCATGATGTCCGGCTCGTTATTGGAATCGCGGGGAAAGACAATGAGCATCTCGAGCTACTCTCGAAAATCGCAATTGTCTGTTCTGATCTGGAAAATGTAGAACGACTCCTACAGGCGAAAAGCGAGGAGGAAGTGCTTCAGTTTTTTGATGGGGTGAATGAGTAAAGCAAGGTTGTTGATCAAATTCCTAAACGGTCCGTCTTCAGATGGCACCGGAGCGTAGGCGAACTTCTCCCCTATTAGGGCGAATCAACCCGCCTAAGATGGAAATCTATCGAAAAAGAAGGCCCAATTCGCTCTCTTCCCTGAGTGACTTGGGCCTTTTTGTCATCTTTTCTACTATAACCTTCCCGACTTGATAATGGAGTAGATAAGCCACATCAACATGAATAAGGCGATCACAAAACCGATTTCGATGGCAGGGATTTTCCACAGAAGAGTTTGCTGGCGGGTCAGAGAAGACCCGATGATCAGTCCGCACATAATGATGCTGAAGGAGAGTAAGACGATGCTGTAGGAGAGGCGGTTGATGATCTGATCCATTTTTCGCAAAAACAGATTGAGCCGGGGAACACCCACATCCACCTGGAATCGACCCTTTTTTAGGTTTTCAGTCAGTTGGCGCAGATTCTTCGGCATCTCCAGCAAGGTTTCTCCCATGTCGTATACATGTCTCCAAGTCTCTCGCATGATCCGTCTTGGATTTAACCGAGCCCGAATCAGCTGATCACCAAAAGGTTTTGTGATCTCCGTAATGTTGATCTCGGGATCCAGTTTTTTAACGACACCTTCCAAAGACAGGATGGTTTTCCCCAGGAGGGTGAGGTCAGGGGGAATCTGGATCCGGTATTTAAAGGCGAGTTCAAACAGATCCTGAACTGTGTCCCCTAGATTGATTTCCGACAGAGTGATGTCGTAATACTTGTCGTTGAGTTCATCCACGTCTAACCAAAAGGCTTCCGTATCCACATCTTCGGGAACCATACCCATGCGGAGCAGGGCCCGGACCGCACTATCAGTGTCCCGTCGCATCAAGGCGACCACCATGGAGGAAAAATGGTTTTTCATCTCGGGAGTCAGTCGGCCTACCATGCCAAAGTCGAGCAGAGCAATCCGATTTCCAGGCAAGGCGAATAGATTGCCCGGATGGAGATCCCCATGAAAAACTCCGGCGATCAAGATTTGGCGAAACATGATCAGCACTAACCGCTCCGCCAACAGCTTCCGATTGAATCCTTGTTCTTCCAGATCTTTCATCCCGCTCAGTTTGACGCCACTGATATATTCCATGGTTAAGACCCGGTGGGTAGTCAGATCCCAATCCACCTGGGGTATGTAAACTGGATCCTCATCGGTGTATAGACTACGGATCTTGTCCATATGACGCGCTTCAGCGGTGTAGTCCAGCTCCTGATGGACGGCACGGGCCAGCTCGTCTACCACTTTGCCGATCTGGTATTGCCTGCCCCACTCCAACCGTTCCTCTGCCAGTTCCGCCCACTCCCGCAGGATTTGCAGATCACGATGGACGATCCCGGAAATCCCTGGACGTTGAATCTTAACCGCCACGGTTTCCCCGCTGTGTAACACCGCTCGATGTACCTGACCGATGGAGGCGGCGGCGATAGGGTTTTCATCGAATTTCGAGAAGTATTGAGAGTAGTCCCCCAGCTCTTGTTCCAAAACTTGCTGAATCTCTGGGAAGGAGTGGGGGCGCACATGGTCCTGCAGTTTTTCAAGTTCATGGATCATGCTCTCAGGTAGAAGATCGGAACGGGTGCTAGCTACTTGGCCCAGCTTCACAAAAGCTGGGCCCAACTCTTCCAGTGCTTTGCGGATATGCTTGCCTATTGTAACCGGATCCTTTTTGACCGGTGGCGATTCCTTTGCCTTTTTAGGCAGGGAGAGTTTGGAGAAGAGTCCGGTCTCCTCCAAGATGTAGCCGAAGCCATGTCGGGCAAATACAGTTGCAATCTCTCGGTATCGATTGAGGTTTCTAATTTTTTTTCCAAACATCAGATGCACCCCTTGGCAGCCTTCTCTGAAAGCGTGTCAGGATTCTGGACCCGATTCTTCTTGAACAGGCGTTTGTTTGTTGGCCTCTAGATGGGACAATCGCTCTTCCTGGAGATGGATCTGTTCCTCTAGACGCTGAATGTCTTCATGAGTGGAGATATTCATCTCGTTGAGCAGTTTGGTCATTCGTCCGCGGAGATATTGATCCAATTGTTCCTGCTCCTGTTCACCCCGGGCAATCAGTTTCTCCAGTAGCTCTTTGGAGGCGGAGGGGGTCATTTCTCCCCGATTCACCATGTCCCGCAGGATTTTTTCCATCCGTTCTTTACTGATTACAGCTAACCCCACACTAGCAGCCAATCCTTTTTTCATCCAGTCTTTCATCATGGCTTCCTCCTTTACGTAATAACTTTCGTTTTATCACTCCTTATCCCTCTTTTCCCCCGATGAGTGAAGATTAATCCAGTCGGATCTCGGAGTCATGACTGGGGTGGGGAGGGATGGGCCCGTGATTGAATGGAGGTCTCCACTCCGTCCCCGGTCTGATCAGTTTAGTAATTTATCTCCCTGGGTTCATCTAGGAGGATTTGTCGGTTTTGTCCGCAAAATGGACATATTATAGATAAGTCATCTGTTTGACACAAGGGTTAAAGAAAAGTATTATTTTCGGGTATAGATCAAAATAACCGGGTCCAGGCCTTTATCAGACAAGGGGGAACCCAATGTTTTGGAGTTGGATCCAGCCTCTGATCGAAAATGTGAAAATCCAGGGCCAACCGGGGAATCAACTGGTGACCATTTTCCACATTCCAAATGAATTGGAGAAGGTCGGTATCGGGACGGATGCAGTGGTGGTTCGTCACCCCTCGGAACCCCAAGTAGTGTTTAAGTGTTATGCACCCGGCCGGGAGCAGAAGCGATTGGATGAATACGAGGTGTATCGCCGTCTTGGAGATACCCCGTACTTTCCAGTCTGCTTTGGAATGGGGGACTCTTTCCTCGTCCTTAGCCATGAGCGGGGTCCTACATTGTACGAATGTGTCTCCCAAGGGATTGTCATCCCGGAAAACATCATTGCAGAGGTGGAGGCGGCACGCCGCTATGTCCGCAACCAGGGTCTCAATCCACGGGATTTGCATTTGAAAAACATCCTGTTGCAGGAGGGGCATGCCAAATTGCTGGATGTTTCCGAGTACCTCAAACCAGGCGATGACGCCCGGTGGGATCATCTGGTACAGGGGTATCGGCTGGTTTATCCGTTGATCAGAGGACGAAAGATCCCGGTTTGGCTGATGGAACGGGTGAAAAAAACTTATTTTCAGCAAGTGGCGGGGGAATTCTCCGTCTCGGAATTTGCCCGCCCCTTTTTATCGCTTTTACATCGGGAACAGGAACAGGACCGTCCTTAAGGGCGGTTTTTGTTTTTGATGGACCGGGTATAATTGAAAAGATATTTCGTTTCCGTAAAGAAAAAGGAGTGGTGAGATTTGCCGGGTTTGTTAGATCCTGTCGAGTGGAAAGGGTTGAAGCTGAAAAATCGAATTATGATGTCTCCCATGTGCCAATACAGTGTGGAGGCACGGGATGGTGCGCCGGAAGAATGGCATGATGTTCATTATGTTTCCCGTGCTGTGGGAGGAACAGGATTGATTATGATGGAGATGACGGATGTCCATCCCGACGGTCGGATCAGTGACCGGGATCTGGGGCTTTGGTCTGATAAGCAGATTCCCGCTTTTCAGCGGATAATCCAGGCCTGTCAGCGGTATGGGGCCAAAGTAGGGATCCAGATCGCCCATGCCGGGCGCAAAGCGGAATCGGAAAGTCTGCGGCCGGTGGCTCCCTCGGCAATTTCTTTCCATGAGAACTTTCGTGTTCCCCATGAAATGACCACAACTGAGATTCAAGAGATGGTGAATCTCTTCGGACAGGCGGCAGAGCGAGCCGTTCAGGCGGGAGTGGACACCTTGGAGATTCACGGTGCTCATGGCTACCTGATCCATCAATTCATCTCTCGCATCTCCAACCGGAGAACGGACGAATACGGGGAACCGGATCGTTTTGCTTCAGAAGTGATCCGTACCGTTCGGAAACGGATTCCAGAAACGATGCCCTTGATGATGCGGATCTCCGCTGTCGAGTACGCTGACGGAGGATATACTCTGGAAGAGACGGTGGAACGTTGCAAAAAGTTCCGTGATCTAGGTGTGGATGTCTTCGATGTGAGTTCCGGCGGTGAGTCCCCAACGGGGCCCTCTCCGGTGCAAGCGGGCGCCCCCGGTTATCAGGTACCCTTGGCTACCACTATTCGGAATGAGGTAGGCGTCCCGGTGGTCGCCGTCGGTAATCTGGATGATCCCAAAGTGGCGGAGATGGTGGTGCGAAACGGCCTGGCCGATGCGGTGGCCGTCGGTCGGGGCATGTTGCGCAATCCCTATTGGGCCAATGAAGCGGCCCTTGCTCTGGGTCAAGATCACATTCTTCCTCGTCCATATGCACCGGCACTTTGAAAGGAAAACCTGGCAGACCACCTCAAGATGGGTCTACCAGGTTTTTTCTTGGAAATCGAGATATTTGAGAGCAGGCGTGTTGATTAGCCCTATTTTAGGTGAGAAATAAGGTTCGGGATGGTGGGATGGTGAAGAGCCTTTGCGCTCTCTGCAAGAGACCGTAGCCGTCCCCCCATCCCCGTCCCCTTAAGCCATATTTTACGATGGGGGGGGCAATGGGAATAAAAGTCAATTTTACTCTCTCCACCTATTTCCTGGTCTGATTTGGGAAAAATTCAGGGCTAGGGGATGAAGCTGAGGCGACGTTTCCCAGGTGACTTGCAAGAGGTTGCATCTAGGGAGTGAAACCGTGGCCCATTGGACCCTTCTCATCGTTTTCGCCGTTGTGGTGATCTTTCCCCACATGGATCGGAGATTGGGTACCCGAGGGACAGCGGGTGTTCCAAGTCGTATCCTTTCCAAGGCGAGTCGGGATCTTGAGGGTGTAGAGCCTAGTCGAGGGAGAGGATGGATCCTTTGCGGGCGGGGTAATAGAGTAAAAGACGGAACCGTACATAAAAAAGTTCCTCCTCAGTAGAGTCAGGTGCAACCCCTCCAATGTATGAGTGAAACTGAACCGGAGTGAATTGACTGTCGGAGAAATTGTGGGATGACGACCCACCCGTTCCGAACATCATGGGACTATTCAGGTGGAATAAGACATAGGGTGGAAAAAAGGATGAGACATGATGAGAAGGATGGAAATACAGAGGAACCCGGTTCAAAGGGGATGATAAGTTTGCGCTTTTTCAGCCAGGAGAAAGACTGTAAATCACGTTTCGAGGAAATTCAGGAAGAGATGAAGCAGACACGCCGGGAGTGGGAGCGGACCAAAGAGCAGTTGGATCATCTCACAGATCCGGACCTGGTGGACAGTGCCATCTACCGGTTGAACTCCCTGGAAAAACGATGTATGTATTTGATGAAGGAATTGAAGGCCTTGCAAAGTAAAGTGGTTTGACACGGGCTCGCCGATGGCGGGTTTTTTCTTGTCCTTCCGATTGGCTGTGGTGGACATCGATTTGAGTCGACTCCTCATCGACAACTTGTCTGTACACATAAAAAAGGGGTTGCCGATCCTCTTGAAATCGTTTGTTGCAAGACCAAAGGAGAGGAGAAGGTGCAGATCGGCTACCCGTTTCAGAAAATGATATATCAATTAGATATATTCTAGTATATATATTAATTATGCAGGATGAGATGAAGAAAATAAAGCGCTGGTTTTTTCCATTTGCGGAATGGGTAACTATTGTTCCTAAGGGAGCGATTTGGGGTATAGTTGGAACAAAGGATGAGGAGGGAGTTCGATTGCATCAAAATCCGAATCATGATCAAATCAGAAGTCTGTTGAGAAATGCAAAAAATATTGCTGTGGTGGGCCTGTCTGACAAGCCGGATCGGACGAGTCACATGATTGCCGCTGCCCTGCAAAAGGCGGGTTACCGGATTTTCCCGGTGAATCCAGTCCTGAAGGAACCGGTTCTCGGGGAGAAGCCCTATGCCTCTCTGACGGAGATTGAGGAGAGGATCGATATCGTCGATGTGTTTCGGAGAAGCGAATACTGCGTCCCGATTGCAAAGGATGCCGTGGCAGCCGGAGCCAAAGTGTTGTGGTTGCAGCAGGGAATCGTCAACGAAGAGGCGGCAGCCATCGCTGGGACTGCAGGCTTGACCGTGGTGATGGATCGTTGTATCAAAGTGGATCATGCGATATTGCTGGGGAGGAGCTGACACCCGCTACGCGGCGGGTGTTTTCCGACTGCAAACTCTGGATTCGTTACTTGACTACCTGGTGGACCCTGGAATCATATAATAAAATAGGATGTAACTTCACTGGTAAGACAGCACCATCCTTGCTTAAGAGGTGATCGCTGTGCAAACGATGAAATTGTCAACTCTCATCTTGACTGTTTCCCCTGAACTGTACGAATTGCTTCGTGAGGAAGAGCTGGAATCCGAAGTTATTGTCAGCGACCTCCGTGCACTCAATAAGAAAGATATCAGTGAAATCATCGAGGAAACCATCCAGCACTATCACCGTGCATATTATCACTAGAAACGTTGTGAAAAAACTATTCACAGGGAGTGGCTTGAGCTCGCTAGAACTTACCCATACCGACCCGTTTCAGATCTGGATGACTCGATACCCCCTTTGGAGGAGTGCTCCAGACTACTGGGATGGATTGAAAGAAATCCAATGTCCCATGTCCCAAACAGAGGGCATACCATTTTCAAACCATTCTCTCCCTGATCTTTTCCCCTCTGCACATGTGAAGGAATTCTTCTGTACTCGATAAAAAAAGGAAAGATTCGCGATTTATTTTTTTAATTCGACACAAAAGTTTATAGATCATACGAATTATTATATAAGGGGAGAAAAACAGAGGGGTTTGAAGAATGGATTGTACAAGTTGGGCAGTACAGATTGGGTGGAAACACCATCTCGTCGAATCGGATTTTTCTGGCGAAGTCGGGTCCATCCGTTTGAATGGAGTTTTGATAGAGCAATGGACTTTGAACAACTCAGGGGAATGCCATCGATTGATCTTCCTCCAGGATCAAAGACTAGGATTGCATCTGTCTAAAGACCAGAAGGGCAAGTTTAATTGCGATTTGTCTTTAAATGGAATCTCCGTTGAAACCGGTGAGAAGGTGGATGCCTTTCTTTCCAGTCCCTCAGAGGGGATCTGGAAGCAATGGTATCTGCGGCTGGAGAGTGGACTTCACATCCTGTGCCTGGATCACTGTCTTCATATTCGGAGGACAGTTTATATCGACGGCAAATTGATGATGGATATCCGGTATGAGGTGGAGGAAGAGGGGGACCACCTGTTTATGTTCAAAGGATGCCAAATCGGGATTCACTTGCGACAGGTGGAGGAAGAAGGGTTTCTCTACCAAGTGACTGTGGACGGAACCCCGCAGGATCCGGGAGGATTACCGGGAGATGCTTTTGAAGAGCAAGTGGAATATGGACGGAATGCTTCATCGTTTTAGGGATGGTCTTTTCTTCGGATTGCACAAATTTTTGGATGATGCAGGCGACCGGACAGATGATTGTTTTTGGAAAGGGGAAAGTTATGGGATCTGTTTCTGGCATCCCTCCCCTGATCTTCGTTCGTTAGGAGAATATCCTGATTGACTTTTTGGAAAACAGTGCAACTCACACACAGTGGAAGACGTTCTAATCAATGTAAAATTTTTTTTAGGAGGTTGAACTGTGGCAAAAACGATTGCAGTGATCGGTGCATTGGATACCAAAGGCAAGGACTATGCTTTTGTCAAAGAGGCGATCGAAGCCCGAGGACATCATGCCTTACTGATCGATATCGGAATTTTGGGCGAGCCTTACATTTCAGCGGATATCCCAGCGGAATACGTGGCAAAAGCGAGTGGAGTCACCCTGGATGAATTGAAAAACAAAGGGGATAAATCCCTGGCCATGTTGGTGATGACCAAAGGTGTGGCCCAGGTGGTGAAGGAGTTGCATGCGGCGGGGCGGATTGATGGTGGCTTTTCCATGGGCGGATCCAACGGGACCATCATCGGAACGGCGGCGCTACGAGCTCTCCCCCTCGGTGTGCCCAAAGTGATGGTGAGTACTGTCGCATCTGGAGATACCCATCCCTATGTGGGAATCAGCGATGTGGTGATGTTTCCCTCCATCCTGGATGTTTCCGGCGTGAACCGGTTCAGCGCACAGATCTACGCCAATGCGGTCGGAGCGATTTGTGGGATGGTGGAAACCCAAGTCCCGGAAATCGAAACCCGGCCTTTGATCACAGCGTCCATGTTTGGCAATACGACCCAAGCGGTCAACCAATGTACGGAATTTTTGGAAGATAAGGGCTACGAAATGCTGGTTTTCCACGCTACTGGCACCGGTGGTCGCACGATGGAAGCCTTGGTGGAGAAGGGTTACGTCTCCGGTATGCTGGATTTGACCACGACGGAGCTCGCCGATGAGTTGGCGGGTGGTGTACTGTCAGCAGGTCCTGATCGGATGGATGCGGCAGCAGAATTGGGGTTGCCTCAGGTGGTAGCACCTGGTTGCTTAGATATGATCAATTTTTGGGGAATAGATAGTGTTCCCGAGGAATTGAAAGATCGAATTATCTATCAGTGGAATCCCAACGTGACCTTGATTCGGACCACTCCGGAGGAGAATGAACATCTGGGCCGGATCCTGGCCCAAAAGGTGAACCGGGCTCAAGGGCCAGCGGCGATTTTTCTGCCTTTGCAAGGAGTTTCCGCCCTGGATGCTGAAGGAAAAGAGTTTTGGTGGCCGGAAGCCGACGCTGCCCTGTTCGAGGGGATTAAATCCCACATCCGGCCCGAGATCCCAATCATTGAATTGGATTGTAACATCAACGATCGCCAGTTTGCCCAAGCAACTACGCAAAAATTGTTGGAAATGATGGACTGAACTAATTCTTATACACAGGCGTGTTGATTAGTGAAATCAGGTCGGGATGGTGGGACGGTGAAGAGCGAAAGGTCAATTTTGTTTTCATCACCCATTTCCCGGTTAATCAACAGCCCCTGACTTATACATTATTCCTTTCCCCCTTTGCGAAGAGTAAGGGAAGAGGGAAGTCGGAAACAGACACCGTCTGGAGACCCTATAAAGGTTTCCAGACGGTTTTTTGCTTGGTCTAGGCTTGTCGTGGTAAAGAAGGAGGAGCTTTACAAAGGCAGAGGATCTCCAGGGAATAGTTGAGGACATGCGTGTTGATTACCACATTTTGGGCGGGGAGATCGTGTTCACCCACGCGACCGTTGCATCCGGCAAGGAAGTGAAAACTGGCCGCTCCAAATCTGACCATCGGGCAGGGGCAAAGCCTAACGAAAGCAAAACGGAGAAGATGTTGTCCCTAAACGCCCTCTCGTAAGACTTCTCCGCTGGGTAGGATGGCTACCTTTATTCCAGGGCTTCAGCCCATCGAGATTGTAGTGCCCATGGCGCATCCTTAATTTCAAATTGTAGTGCCCATGGCGCATCCTTAATTTCAAATTGTAGTGCCCATGGCGCATCCTTAATTTCAAATTGTAGTGCCTGTGGTGCTACTTTAATCTAGAGCTTCAGCTCCTTTGGATTGTAGTGCCCATGGTACAAAGGTCGCTTTGGCAGCACACGACTCCCTTCCACCACCCATTTTCTGGTTAATCAACAGCCCTAAGTAGAGGAGTTTGTCGAAAGAACGTGACAAAAAATGTCGAATGGGATAAAATTAATGTATTGCTTCAGGACACCACAGGTGTGGACGGATGAAGAGAGACAATATGAAAAGGGGGAACTGCTGATGGCGGCTGGAGGCACGGTAGCAAAAGCGGAAAGCGTACATACGGAAGCCTGGACATCGGATGGTGGAGAAATAGCGGTAGATTCTGATGTGGAACAGAAATATGAATTGGCCCGCACGAAAATGAGGAAAAAGCAATTTACTGAAGCGCTGGCGGCTCTTGAAGAGTTGGAAAAGGCGAATCCTTTCCACGTCAAAGGTCATTTGCTCCGGGCGCGGACATTGCAGGCGCTGGGTCGGATTTCAGATTCCCGATCCCTTTTCGAGAAAATTTTGTCGAAACACCCGGATTGCAGTGAAGTCCACCGGGAGTATGGTTGTTTTTTGCTGTTGGAAGGTGCACCGAAGGCAGCACAGGCTCATCTGTTGAAAGGTTTGACTCTCAATCCGCAGGATGCCTTTGCTCATGCGCTTCTGGCGGAAGTCTATGCTCTGACGGGGCGGAAGGGACAGGCTTTTCTCCATTTGGAAATTGCCTCTCGCTTTCGAACGAATGAGATTCGCTATTTTGAAGTATATGCTCGGGTGTTGTTCCGTTTGGAAGAATTGACGGAAGAAGTCCATTTTTTGAAAGAAGCTGTTTTTACTCATACTCACGATCGCCTTGCCAAAGCGCATTTCAAAAAAGCGATGCGTGCCCAACGGCGTGAAAAGAAGGGATTGCCTATTTTTATGCGCTTTTTGAGAGTCCGTTCTTAAAACCGGGTCAAAAAGCAAATCAAAAAAATTTTCAAACAAACATCGACAAAATTCGAAGCCTATGTTATGATCATTCTATAAGCGAGGTTGACCTCCTTGCTTATGCTACCACGCTTCTTAACTCCTTAATCTTGACCCTCTTTCATGTGGCCAGGTGGTTTTCACCCTGGTCTTTTTCTTGTTTGTATCTCCTTTTTTTCGGATGACATCAACCCTGGATTCGGTATCAATTCTCTGGATCCGATATTAGAAAAAACACGGCCTCTTTCCTTGCGAGTTCTAAGGCCGTGTTTCTCATGGATTCAGGAGATGAGTGCCCAGTTTCCCTTGCGGAAGATCGGTTCCCGGATTCCTTCATCGGTTTCGCCGTCAATGTCCAGGTCGGCAGAGCCGATCATAAAATCCACATGGGTCATACTTGTATTCACCCCAGCTTTTTGCAACTCTTCCGAGGACAGCTTCGCTCCCTCTTCAATACAGGTAGAAATAGCGGCTCCAATCGCTAAATGGCAGGAGGCATTTTCATCAAAGAGAGTGTTATAGAAGATGAGATCGGTATTGGAAATCAGGGAATTGTGGGGAACCAGTGCAATCTCTCCTAGATATCCGGCTCCTTCGTCGATTTCGATTATAGATTGTAGGGCATCCAATCCCTTTTCTGCAGATATGTCCACGATTTTTCCTTTTTCAAACCGAAAGGTGAAGTTTTCGATCAGATTTCCTTGATAGCTCAAAGGTTTGGTACTTCGAACCGTTCCCGATGTCCCCAGCTTCAGTGGGGCGGTGAACACCTCTTCGGTGGGGATGTTGGGATTGAACTGGATGCCCCGTTTATTCTCAGTACCTCCGCCGCACCAAACATGATGAGTGGGCAATTCCACGGTTAAATCGGTACCCGGGGCACGATAGTGAAGTTTTTTGTACCTTTTTTGATTCAAAAGAGCCATTTTTTCTTGTAGAGAAGTGTTGTGTTTTTTCCACATACTCTCGGGATCTTCCTGATCCACCCGGGTGGCTTGAAAGATCGCGTTCCAGAGGGCCTCTAATGCCTCTGTTTCCTCTTTTTCCGGGAAAACTCTTTTGGCCCAGGGGCGGGAGGCAGCGGCGATGATACACCAGCTCATCTGGTCTGAAAGCATATATTCCCGCCATTTTTTCAAGGCGATGCCCGCAGATTTGGAGGCGGTGTGAATCTTCCCGGAATCCACCCCTTTCAACCATTCGGGATCATTGGATTCGATCACCAGGTAAGCGCCGCCTTTTTCGGCAAGCTCCTCCCGGGACTTTGCTTGCCAACGAGGATATTCTTCAAAAGCTTTCAATGGTGCAAGTTCATAGTGCAAACGTGTGCAAACTGGGTCCTGCCACTCGATATGTACTTTTTTTGCTCCCGCTTGATATGCTTTTTTCGTAATGAGTCGCACTAAATCCGCCGTATCGATGGAAGCTTGGATCATCAGGGTTTGTCCCGGCTCCACATGTACCCCCACGTTGACGGCCAACTCTGCGTACTTTTCCAGCTGTTCGTTAAAAGACATGCCCATCCCTCATTTGTATATTTGGAGTGAAGTCTTTTTCAATTTATCCGAAAAAGTCGTTCCCGGCAACTTATAGGACCAACCCAGCCTGACAAAGGCCTCTTTGACAAGTTGAGGGTTCAGCGTTAAGCTGATGGAAATCCCGTAGCTTCGGCGAACAAAAGGGGGCGAAGTGTTGAAGCAGACAGGGAGAAACGTATTCCGGGGAAAAGTGATTCTCCGTGACGGCATGTTGGAAGATGGAATGGTGGTGACGACAGGGGAAAGGATCGAATATGTCGGTTCCCCTCTCTTTTTTGATGGAGTGAAAGAGGAAATCCGAGTGGATGGCTGGATTTGGCCGGGTTTGATTGATCTCCATGTGCATGGGGCCGGCGGTAGCGATGTGATGGATGGAACCCCCGAGGCTTTGCACCAGATTTCAACCACTTTGGCGGCTCATGGTGTGACCGGTTTCTTGGCGACGACGGTCACAATGGATCGGCCGCGACTGGAACAAGCCATCCAGAATACCGTTGAACATGCTTCATCGGCGAAAGGGGCGGAAATCTTCGGAGTCCATCTGGAAGGGCCGTGGATCTGCCCAGCCAAACGAGGCGCACAAAATCCTGAATACATATCAGATCCTCTGCCGACAGATGCCAACTGGGTGCTAGATGTAGCCCAAGGCAGTCTCCGTCTGATCACTTTGGCTCCTGAGCGTCCCGGAGCTTTGGATCTGATCCGAAGGTTATCTCGGGAAGGGGTCGTTGTTTCTGTCGGACACTCCTCAGCCACCCATGACGAAGTGGAGGCCGCTGTAGAGGCAGGAGCTTCCCATGTGACCCACATTTTTAACGGGATGACTGGATTGCATCATCGGGAACCGGGGGTGGCAGGTACCGCGATGGCGGATGACCGGCTCACGGTGGAATTGATCGGTGACGGATTTCATGTGCATCCGACTGTGATCAAGCTTCTGGCACAGGCCAAACCAATAGATGGACTGATTCTGATCTCGGATGGGATGCGGGCAGTGGGCCAACCGGAAGGGTTTTATGACCTCGGTGGATTGAAAGTGAAAGCCGAGGGAGGGAAGGCAACCCTGGAAGACGGTAGCCTGGCCGGAAGTTTGCTCACATTGGATCGGGCCGTTCACAATACAGCCCGCTATGCAAGGGTACCTCTCTGGAAGGCTGTGAGAATGGCCTCCCTTGCCCCCGCGCGGCGCCTGGGATTGGACCGGGACTTGGGTAGCTTGGAGGCCGGGAAACGGGCGGATTTGCTCACCACTGACGAATATGGAAGGGTGACCCGTGTATGGATCCGGGGCAAAGAGGTCCCGATCCCATCTTAAACCGGGCAAGAGGAAGGAGAGACAGAGTGTTCCATCCGCTCTACTATCGTTTTTTCCAATGTTATCATGCCGGATTGTACTGGGAAGCCCATGAAGTGTTGGAAGAACTGTGGCAAACTCGACGTCAGGACGATTTCTATCACGGGCTAATCCAGGTTGCGGCTCTCATGCATCAGCTGAAACGAGGGAAAGTTCGGGGAGCCCGTAAACTAGCCACCACCGCCGTCGGTTATCTAGGGCCTTTTTCCCCGGAAAAAGACGGAGTGAATGTAGAAGCGGTCCTGCGTTGGCTGGAGGAGTGTTTGAATCTTCTCCCCGACGGCCCACGAATTATCACTCCTGCAGAGGTGGAAGCTCTGGGGATCGGAATCTGTCCACTGCCTTGCTTTTCCGCTGAGTCTGTGGAGGAATAGGTCTGATAGCCGAATCAGATGTCATCTCCCACCGGAAAGGGAAACCTGCCCGGTGGTTTTTTTATGGAATGGATCTAGCGAGAGTTCAGCGTGCTGGAACAGGACAGCCGTCCGAAGCATAGTATACCGATAGAATGCGCACCAAAGGAGGATTTGATATGAAAGGGCGCTGTTGGACGGAAGAAGAAGATCAGTTGTTGGCAGAAACAGTTCTTCGTTCGGTAAGAGAAGGCGGCAACCAACTGGATGCTTTTCAGGAGGTGGCCGAAAAGATTAAACGAACCCCAGGAGCCTGCGGCTTTCGATGGAATGCCGTCGTCAGGAAACGGGAAGCGGATGCCTTTCAGGAAGCTAAGAAAGAGCGGGTGGAAAACCAACTGAAACGGAAGCGCAAGCCTTCCATCTCTATAAATGATGTGATTCGCCAATTAAAAGAATTTGAAGCGGAATATCTCTCCACCCGCACCAGGCTGTCTGAATTGGAGAAAAGACTGGCGGAAAAAGAGAAAAAACTGCAGGTAGCAGAGGCGGAACACAGTCGATTGACCGAAGAATGGGATGCCTTTGAGAGTTTCCAGAATGAAATTAAGGATCGGTACACCAGTTTGCTTCGCCTTTTCCAAACCGCACGCCATATGGAAGCGGCGGATCGCCAGGAGTCCCTGGGGGAAGGGACTGAAAACAAAGAAATCGGGACGGGAGTCGAGTCGAAGCTGGAGGCGGAATCATAACATGGTTCCATAGAGGACGGCGGTCAGAGGAAAGAGGTGCTGAATGTGTCCCGTCCCTGGAACCCCAAAGAAGACCGATTCCTTCTCTCCCTGGTGGATCAGGACAGACAGCGGGGGCTCACTCCCAGTCGGAGTTTCGCCCAAGCCGCGATGAAGTTGAAACGCAGTCCCCAAGCATGTGCCATCCGATGGAAAGAATTAACCTTCCGTGATGAGGAGACGGTTACCGTCACAGCCGCTCGGACGGATCCTTCTCATCTGCGGGAGCGGATCAAACAATTGGAACAGAAATTGGATACTAACCAAACCCAACTGGGGGAATTGATCAAAGAAAACCGTAGGATGCGGGAAGAGATGAAATTTTTTGAGGTGATGTTGCTAGAGGAATACCAATTGCTGATCAGCCTTTTGGAAAAGAAACAGAACAACGCCAGAATTCACCACTTTTGAGATTCCCAAAGGCAAAAAAATAGGGTAAGATCATGGTAGAGTTTTTAGCAGAGGAGTGGGACACATGGCGCAGTGGAAAGAGATTACAACATTGGAAGAATGGGAGCAGATCCAGCGCCAATCAGGGGAACATCCTGCTTTGGTCATGAAGCACAGTACTAGCTGTCCCATCAGTGCAGAGGCTTGGGAGGAATATCAGAGATTCGTCTCCACAGTGGCACCGGAAACCGTGGAATATGTCATGGTTAAGGTGATTGAGTCCCGACCAGTTTCCAATCAGATCGCCGAGGATCTGGGTGTCCAACACAAATCACCTCAGGCCATTCTGGTAAAAGATGGGAAGGAAGTCTGGAATACATCCCACTGGCATATTACGATGGAGTCACTGGAAAATGCAATGCAGAACGTTTGACATGATAGGAGCAGGCAATCCGATACGGGGTTGCCTGTTTTTTTTCCTCGGGCAAAGAGAAAACCCAATGTGAGATGTGTGAATGGTTATTAAAAATAGTTAAAAAAACAAAACCCCCGGTAATAGCCGGGGGCATTCCTATGGTGGGAGGATTAGTATCCCCCCCAAATGCCAACCAGGGCAAAGATGGTGGCAATCACAAGCAGGAAGAGTAACAAGCGACCGAGGCCAAATCCATACCCGTAGCTCATGGAAACACCCCCTTTCAATGGCAAAGACGTTCAGGGGGGTGATCTGGAATCAGTAATATCCCCAGATGCCGACCAGGGCGAAGATGGTGGCAATGACAAGCAGGAAAATCAGAAGACGGCCAAGGCCAAATCCGTAACCATAGGAACCGGACATGGATTTTCCCCCCTTTTTTTGGTTTGGGAAACGGTGAGGCTGGATGAGCCCGCCGTTTTATGAGAAAGGGATGATTCCCTTTTCTCCCGATCTGTGGATCCGACAGCGTCGGAGCTTGGTTTCTCCTGGGGTTACAGCCCAACCCAGGCGAAGAGAGTCTTAAATCACTCATAATACAGGAGCAATCGACCCAACCCGAAGCCCGAGTATTTGCCGGATAGGATGGCGCTGTTCCCTCCTTTTCTCTTTTCTGCTACAAGCTATGCACTTATCCGGCGATGTGTACAGGCGGATATCCCGGGGAATCAGTTTTTTTAAAAGGCACCCACAAACCAGAAAATGACCGGGATCACGAGAAGGAACAAAAATAGGCGTTGGAGGATTCCCCCTCCACGGTAGCCGGCGCCGTAGTAACCTTCATAGTTATATCCATAGACGGGTCCGTAAGAATAGCCGCCGGGATCATACATGGAATACTCCTCCTTTCCATTAAAACCCCACTAGGAGTTGTACTGTCAGCTTATTCAATACAGGTGACAACCGTTTCGGCATCTGAAGAATTTCCGGGACTGTGAACGCCCAAATCATCGGGATTTAGACAAACACCCGCCCCCTGTTCCTCCCATCGGCATATGGTGAATAGATCACGGATTAGCGGAGGGATAGCAATGCCGGGCAAAGGTCCTTCTACCAAAGAGATGGCCCAGCTGATCAATAATGTGATGGGTCATAACGTCTTGACAGAGCAACAGTTGAAACAGATCCTGCAAGGAGCCAAACGAGTTCACGAGCGGGGGGGAATGCCTGCAGTTCTGGACTATCTTATGAAGGTGACTCAAGTGGATGTAGATCGGGGAGAACTGGAACAGTTCGCCGACAGTATCCAGAAAAACCCTCAGATGGGGATGGACATTTTGCAAGGGAAGCGAAAGACGCCCCGTAAAAAAAGATGAGAACAGTCTGCGGCCTGTCGGAGAAACGGCAGGTCTTTTTATGAACCATCAATAATCGATCCTAAATTGACTCATACTATTCCAGAATCCAGGGGAAGGCAGGGAGGATCATGGAACAGTTGACGCAAATGGAACTACTGCATCTGCAGGATCTGATGGAAGCGGAAGCATTAGCTGTCCGCAAGTGTGAGCTGTATGAACAGAAATGTAAGAGTGATGAACTGAAAAACTGGTTTCAGGACGCGGCCCAACTGCATCGGGATCACGTCGGGCAGATGTTGACACAGCTTCGCAACCATGACGGGCGAGAACGGGAAGATCTGCCTCCTGTTCACTAGGATGAGGCAGGTCCATTTAAGTGTTTAAGGAAAGAGGGATTAAATCGTCATAACAACGATTTTAGACCCCTCAACGAATAGGTTGGGGGGGCTTTACCTCAGGGAGGAAGGGATAGAAATGGAATTATTGGAACGGGAAATGGCACAAGATCTGTTGATAATGGAAAAACACCTGATCCAGGAAATCACCCATATGGAAATTCATTGTGCTCATCAAACGCTGCGGAAAGCCATGCATCGAGTGCACACTGATACAGAGGAATTGCACATGCGCCTGTTTCAAACTATGCACAAAAAGGGATGGGTCCAAACGGCTACCGCCGGGCAGCAGGAGATTGAAAGCACCCTCCTACATTGGGAACAACAGCCACTGAAGCGAACAGAGTTGGATGGGAACCAGCATGAACAGAGCCATTGATACATGGACAGTCCGGCGGGAGGAGGGAGACATATGCTGTCCTGGTTGATGAAGCGACTCACTAATGGGGTGGTCGATTCTGTATTGGATCGGGTTATCCAGGATCCTTATACAGAGAATCTGTTCTCTTTTGTCACCATTGCGCAAAAACTGACCCCGCGGGCCATTGTGGAGGCGACCATGCGGGCGGAGTCGGGCAAGCCTATTGAACGTCCCTTGGGCAGTCCGGTGATTCGCTCTCCCTGGGATCAACTCACATTTAATCCGGTACATTTGTATCGGATGCCTACAGCGGACGGGGTCGGCATCCATACCGGTACCACCATCGGCCCTCGGGCAACCAAGCCACTAAAGCTGGAGATTCCCATCTTGATCTCTGGGATGTCCTATGGAGGCGCGTTGGGATTGAAGGCCAAGCTGGGATTGGCGCGAGGGGCCAGCCTGGCAGGGACAGCCACCAATTCCGGGGAGGCTCCCTTGGTTCCGGAAGAGCGTCGGGAAGCCAAATATTTTATCGGCCAGTACAATCGAGGGGGTTGGATGAACGATCCTGAATCTTTGCGTCAACTGGATGCCATTGAAATCCAGTTGGGCCAGGGAGCTCAGGCGGCAGCGCCGATGGGAAGTTCCTCCTGGCAGTTGGACGAGCCTTTTCGCAAGCGTTTTGGTATCCGCGATGGAGAGGGTGCTCCCATCCACACCCGATTGGAGGGGGTGGACCATCCGTCGGACTTTCCACCTCTGGTACGGTCTCTGCGGGAAACCTACGGGGTGCCGGTGGGGTTGAAAACTTGTGCCAGTCACTACCTGGAGCAGGAGATCGACATCGCACTGGATGGGGGGATCGACTATATTGTGGTGGATGGGGCGGAGGCAGGCACTCATGGCGGCCCAACTATTCTCCAGGACGATGTGGGCCTGCCCACTCTGTTCGCCCTGAGCAGGACGATTCGTCACCTGGAGAGACGAGGGGTGAAACGGGAGGTTTCCGTCATCGCCGCTGGCGGCCTGACCACGCCGGGTCATTTTCTCAAAGCGATGGCCCTGGGAGCGGATGCAGTCTATATCGGATCGATCGCACTGGTGGGAATGCTCCACACCCAGTTCAATCTGGCTTCTCCCTTGGAACCACCGGTTCAAGTCCTCTTATACCAAGGCAAGTTCAAAGAAGACTTCAATGTGGAACAAGGCGCTGAACATCTGGCCAAATTTCTCAAATCCTGTGTGGAGGAGATGAAAATGGTCGCCTACGCCCTGGGAAAATCCGATCTCATGCAGATCGACAGGCAGGATCTGGTCTCCCTAGACAGGGAACTGGCCCGGCTCCTGGATGTGGATTACGCAGCTCATCCCCGGTCGGAACAACATCTCGCCTGGACAGAGGAAGGGAACCCCTGGGATTTTACAAAGGTTTCCAACCCGGCTGAGACCAGCGAAAACGCCCCGCCCCCCTACCATTGACTGGTAAGGGCCCAAAAACCCCCCCTCTCCTGATGATGGAGAGGGGGGGCCTCTGGTCAGCCGATATTAGCCGTTAGTTGGTTCAACTCCGTAAGAAATTGCATGAGTCGTTGCCGGATGATCGAAGGGTCTCCCATTCGCAGGCGCGTCTGTCGAGAGATATCTCCTGCCAGGCGTGTTGATTAGCCATATTTTGGGTGGGGAGATCGTGTTCTACCACGCTCCGGTTGCCATCCAGCAAGGAAGTGAAAACTGGCCGCTCCAAATCTTCCGATCGGGCAGGGGCAAAGCCTTACGGAAGCAACACAGGGAAGAGGTTGCCCCTAAGCGCCCTCCCTCCAGATTCTCCGCTAGGTAGGATGGCAAAGGTCGCTTTGGCAGCACACGACTCCCTTCCGCCGCCCATTTTCTGGTTAATCAACAGCCCTGATCTCCTGCTAAGATCCGCCAGTGGGTCGTGATCTCATCGAAAAGCCATAGGAGATGTTCCAGAAAAATGGAGTGAAGAAGTGATTCAGATCCGTTGGTATAGCCCTGGAGAAAGCCTTCAGCAATAGCATTGAGGGTGTCTATCTTCCAATGGGTGGCGTGCCGCTCATAACGGGGAGTGTTCAGATAGGCAGGCAACAGTAAAGTGTAGCAGTGGTAAAAGAATGCGGCATAACGGGTTCCGTCATCCAGTCGCGGGACCGGGTCGATGATCCCGGTCAATTTGCCGCCCCTTCCCATCCAGTTTTCCGGAGTGAGATCTCGGTTTACCAGAGAAATTCGATCCCATCGGCGGGAGGAAAGAGCCTGCTCCAGAGCTTTTTCCACCTGGGGTTGGTTAAGAGGCAGATCTGAGGCGGCCAGCATTTCGAAGGAACGGAGCGTTCCCTCATTTTCTTCTTCCAGAATCAGCGCCAGTGGACGGAGATCTTCCCCGATCAGCTGAGTCCCTTTTGGGATCAGTTCTCCCCATCCATCCAATTCCGGCTTCTGCTTGTGGAGTTGACGGTAGAATTTACCCAGATCCTGGCCGAGATCCAGCGCTTCTTCTGTACAGAGATGCTGGATGGAGACGGTCTCACCCAGATCACTCTCCATTGTAAAGGAATTGTCCGGATCGACCTGATAGTGATAGCGGGTGGGACAAATCCCAGGGCGACATCGGTTGGCAACGCGGTAGAAGTGGGCGACCGATTCGTATTCAGCTCTCCACTTTTTCGCATCATAAGGCACTTGCTCCCCGTAGGCGCTCTTCTTTTTCAGGCGAACCACCAAGGATTCAGCATTGGGAAGCGCGATCCGGTAAGCTCGGTGCCAGGCCCCCTCTGCCAGTAACTGGAACTGGAAACCTGTTGTGATGGGGACGCTACTGAAACGGAGTGCAGCTCGGATGCGCTCTTCCACTGTCATATTTTTGTGACCCATCACTCACAGAGAGTGGCGCAAAATGGATAGGACATCATGGCGCTCCAATCGTTTCACACGACCGAAGGACCCTCTGGCCATGGCCCGATCCGCCATTAGGTCTAAACGGCTGTCATCGATGTCATAATCGGCCAGACGGGATGGAGCCCCTAGATCCGACCAGAAACGACGCAAGCCATCGATCCCTTCCAATGCCACCTCTTTTTTGGACTTACCGACAGGGTCCACATCAAACACCCGAACCGCTAACTGGTAGCAACGATCCACGTTTTCATCCAGGGTATGCTTCATCCAATGAGGAAAGAGGATCGCCAGCCCCCCACCGTGAGGGATATCGTAGACTGCGGAGACGGCATGTTCGATATTATGGGTGGCCCAATCCCCTGACGTTCCCATCGATAACATCTGGTTCAAGGCGATGGTGCCACAATAGAGGATGGTTTCCCGGTGTGGATAACTGTGCAGATCCTCCAGCAGTTTGGGAGCGGTCTCCATCACCGTCTGCAAGACGGATTCACACATCCGATCTTGAAGAGGGGTATGGGGAGTCACATGAAAATACTGTTCAAACACATGGGACATCATGTCTACGATTCCGTAGAGGGTCTGGTCTCGGGGAACCGAGAAGGTGTGGACGGGATCTAGGATGGAGAATTGCGGAAAGGTGTAGGGACTTCCCCAACTACACTTCTCCTGTGTTTCCCAATTGGTGATGACAGAGCCGGAGTTCATTTCCGATCCGGTGGCAGCCAGAGTGAGCACTGTCCCAAAAGGAAGGGCACCGGTCGCCTGAGTCTTCCGGGTGATAATGTCCCAGATGTCTGCCTCCGAGGTGGCCCCGGCAGCAATCGCCTTCGTACAGTCGATCACACTGCCGCCACCGACAGCCAGAAGAAACTGTATCTGTTCCCGTCGGCAGATTTCGATTCCCTTGCGCACGGTGGTCAAACGGGGATTGGGTTCCACTCCTGGCAACTCAAATACCGTGGCATCCAGCTCATGGAGTTCGTTTATAACTTCCTCATACAGGCCGTTTCGTCGAATGCTGCCTCCGCCGTAAACCAACAGGACTTTTTTTCCATAACGGGGCAATTCCTGTTGCAACTGTTCCAATTGCCCCTTTCCAAAATGAAGACGGGTCGGATTGTGAAAGGTGAAGGGTTGCATGAAATCCATCTCCTTTAAACCGGTGAATTTCCGGATAATGATCTGGAACCAGGGCTGTTGATTAACCAGAATATAGGTGTTAGAAGGGAGTCGTGTGCTGCCCAAGCGACCGCTATTCTACCCAAGGCAGAAGTCTTACGAGAGGGTGACTAGTGCTCCTTAGGGCAACTTTGATCTTGTTTTTCAGCAAGGCGGAGGCAGGCGGCTCCGATCTCTTGCAAAGAGCGCAAAGGCGAATCAAATCCCCACCATCCTTACCTTTCTGTGATTTTCCACACAATGTTTCTCTGAGGGGGCACTAGGAGCATGGTGAAAAAGCCTCCATACCCAATCATGCCTGGGTCGGTTAATCAACACGCCTGATCTGGAACGATTCCTATTTTACCCGATTTGGCTTGGGCGAACATCCAGGCCAAACTTTCCTCACCCCAAAAGGAGCGCCACCCCTTTTCCCAAGGAGTGAGCGAAGAGGGAGACAAGCGCAATCAGGGGAATCGCCAACCACAAGGTGGTGTTCAATTGTTTCGGGTGAAGGGCTCCTCTCTGTACTGCCCTTTTCAAAAACCAGAAGCAGTAAGGAAGATTGAGCAGAAGGGCGGTGACCAGGCCAGGTTGGTAGTGAAGGGTGATCAGGGAGAGTAGGATGTGGCCGATGGCATTGATGAATAATACCCCGGCAATGAAATGAAGAATCAGCACATCTGTTTCTCTTTGTCGGATACAAGCGGAGTAAGCCACCCACCAGACGAGCAGGGTGATCGAGGTGGTGGCGACTGCCATCTGGGGGATACTCGGAGGAAAGAGGAAGGAGAGCGCAGAAAGAGAATTGAAAAGCGCATCAGGTACAACGGCCTCCTCGATCCAAAATGTCTCCTCCAAGTTGTGAAGCGTGACCAGAATAGGGATCATCCACAGAAAGGTCGTCTCTGCCAATCGATTGCAACCAGCGACCATCTCAACTCTCCTCTCTCCAATTTGCCACTATTCTTTTTCTGTTACAATTATTGTATCATTCAGTGGGAAGATTGGGAAAAGAACCACTACGTAACTCATGGAATTTCAATCTACCCACATGGCGAGGGATCTGTGGGAACTGTACCCTTTTTAGTTTGGAAATTCAGCAAAAACTCTTCTCATTTTCGCAATCTCGTTTAAAATAGAAAGTAGGTAATGTTTGGTTGCCCTTATACAATATGAACTCCCCCGGTAAGCCGACCCGCGGGGCGTGATCCAACAAGACTGGAAAGGCAGGGATCAGGATGGATTCACAAGAGAAGCGCATGATGTCTATTATTCTCCGGATGATCAAAGAAGTGTACAAGAAAACGGTGCAACTGGAGGATGTGCTTCAGTGCGGCAGTGTGCAGATCCTGGAGCGGGACTTTGATCCCATGAATGAATTATTGAAAGCGATGGAGTATCCACAGGAGAAGACGGATCTGGCCTATGAGTTGATTCAAGTCTATCTCGATGATGAGATGACTCTGGATGAAGTGGTGCTGGGGATTGAAAATGGCTTGAAGGAAGCAACGAATGTTTAAATATTGAAACTTATTACATAAAGCCGGGGATTCCCCGGCTTTTTTAATGGGTTCACCCGGTGAGGGAGAAACGGTCTTTGTACCGTTGGTATATATAAGAGACTGCCAGCAGGATCAATCCCAAACCGATAAAGGAGAAAATCCGGTACAGGGTGTCCAGGAAAGAGAGATCAAAGATAAAGATTTTCAAGATGGTGAGGCCGAACAAGCTCATGGCCAAGATGCGGAGGTTGCGGACACAGCGCCGGATTCCCACTGCCATCAGTGTGATGGAATAGAGGAGCCACACCCCGGAGATCGCCAATTGTTGCATGTTGAACAGCGAGCGCGACGCTTCCGGGTTACCGGAAGACAGTCTTTCTATTGCCTGTTGAAAGTAGTCTCTGGTTTCCACCGTGAACAGCTCAAACAAAACCAAAGAAGCCAACAGAGGCAAGATGACCCGGAATTTTTTCGCCCATGGAGCATTTGACTCATAGTGCCGCAGTTGGAAGGCGACACCCAGCAAAACCGCAGCTGAGAAACCAAGCACGAGGAACCGGAGGTTGAACAGAGGAAGATAAGCATCCAAGGGTGGATACACCAATCCCCGGATTCCCCCCACCATCAGTGAGAGAAATAAGATCCCCGTGCCGGAGAACAGTAGCGAGTTCATCTGTTTTTTTAATCCTACCCACACCAGGGGCAGAGCATACAACGACCAGATTCCTGCCAGCCCCATCAAGTGGGTGAAATTCAACACCGTTTCCGAACCGGGCTGTTCCGCGAGACGTTGTCGGAACCAATCGTTGGTCTCTATTGTCATCCACAGAAACAGGAGCATCACCCACCCGGTTTGGAGGGCTCCCTGGATGATCGACCAGGCTTTCCCTCGGATCTGTCGCAACAGAAAAGCGCCCCCGGCCACAGCCCCCGCCAGCAGGAGAAAAGCGAGTGCGCGCAGATTCCACAACGGGAGATGGCTTTCAACAGGGGCCATCCAGGCCTCTCCCTGGAACAGAAGGCGAAGGAAGGCAACCATATACAGGATTAAGGCGAAGATCCGCAGGTGGGGGGAGGGCTTGCGATGACCTTGCCACAGAAGAGCCAGTGCACCCAGACCCCAAAGGGCCACGGTGGGGAAGGGGGAGAACCATAGGGGAATGGCAAGTCCCGCAAAGGTGAGTGCGGTCAGTTGTATTTGTGTGGCAAACCCTTTTTCCAGGGGGAGCTTCCACTGGATCAGCCAGTAAACGAAACCGACCCCGAGAGAGATCCACCCTGCCAGTTGCTGATCTTGATGAAACAACAGGAACATTCCTCCGAAGTACATCAGAGCGTGGACTGTCGCCGCCGCTTGTCTGATCCCCCTTCCCTCCACCTGCCGATCTCGTCCGAACCAGACTTCGGCAGCCAGGAACATTCCCCAATACAGGGTGAGGAACCCAAAGAGAAGGAGGGTGTTCTCAGAGAACACCTGAACCGAAAGCCAGATGAAGTAAGTTCCGATCAGTGTGAGGAGCGGGAGAGGCACCCACTTCTCCTTTTTCAGGGAGACTAACAGCAGTCCGGCAGCCAGCAGTGCCATATAGGACAGAAGCCCCAATTCATTCATTTCACCGGTGCTGAGTAGAAAAGGGGTTAAAAAGCCCCCCGCCCAGCCCAGCAGTGAAACAGCGATAGAATCGTGGCGCAAAGCTTGCTGAAAGGCCAGTGCTGTCACCAGAGACATTAAGAAGAGAGCTGCTAGTTGGGGTACCAAGTGATAGAAATTAAAAGATGCGTAAACGGCCAGATAATCGATGGCCAACCCGGCACCGACCAAACCCTGGGCAAAAACGGTCATCCCTTTTCGGCGGAATCTTCCCCCCAACAGGATAAGACCGATGCCGAGTGCACCCCCCGTCCAAACCCGAACGGATTCCGTGATCCAATTCTGGTCAAAGGCGTATTTCAGAAAGAAGCCAACCCCGAGTATCAATGCCAGCGCACCGATCCGGTTTAACAGTCTCCCGCCGATGAACCATTCCCAGCCTTCCTTTAGCCAAGGATCTTCCTTCTTCTTTGGAGTCTCCTGCTGTAGTGGAGGGGTCTGCCGTTTCGGAGGAGGGGGAGGGGTGACAGGGGTTGAGCCGACCACCGGCGGCATCTTCCTCTCCCCCGGTTGAGGCTGAGGCGGGGACTCCGGGGCTGAAGGGGAGGAAATGGGCTTATGCGGGGGAGACGGTATGGTTTCCAGACGATCCAACCGCTCTCCCAGACGGTTCACTTTGCTGATCAGAACGATGAGAACAATCGTGCCGACAATCAACAACAAAAAGAGAAAGAATAATAAAAAAATCAGCAGAGCAATCATGGTTACCTCCAAGTTTGGGAATTTATTCCCTGATCTTATCACATTTATGTCCAAACAGGAACAACAACAGAGTCTAGGATGGACTCTGGGGTGTAAAAAGCAGGCGGGAGGTAGTGCCTCCTCAGCGAACATGGTGTGGAAAATCACAGAAAGGTAAGGATGGTGGGGATTTGATTCGCCTTTGTACCCATAGGGCAAAGTCTCGCCAAGGTCACTCCGTTCCCGGTCTCGCTATGCGCTCTTTGCAAGAAATCGGAGCCGCCCCACTATCCTGTCCCCCGTCTTGCTGAAAAACAAGAAAAAGATACCTGAAGACAGGCGTGTTGATTAGCCATATTTTGGGTGGGGAGATCGTGTTCTACCACGCTCTGGTTGCCATCCGGCAAGGAAGTGAAAACTGGCCGCTCCAAATCTTCCGATCGGGCAGGGGCAAAGCCTTATGGAAGCAACACAGGGAAGATGTTGCCCCTAAACGCCCTCTCTCCAGATTCTCCGCTGGGTAGGATGGCTACCTTTATTCCAGGGCTTCAGCCCATCGAGATTGTAGTGCCTGTGGCGCAAAGGTCGCTTTGGCAGCACACGACTCCCTTCCGCTGCCCATTTTCTGGTTAATCAACAGCCCTGACCTGAAGAGGCACTAGCTAAAATTACTCAACCATGTCCTTCCACGTCCGATCCCGGATCTCCTTCGGGAGGAAATCCATTTCCGGGTAACTGAAATCGTGGGATTCAAAAACTTCCCCAGGGGCGAGGGGGTGATCGATTCCCACCTCCAACCCTCTCGATGTGGCCAGCCAGCCCAATCCGATGGCCGGGATGGCGCACAATTTTTCAACATCCGTATAGTCCCCGCGCCGATGACGCTTGACAGCCTGCTCCAGCCATTCCTGCGCCTGAGATTGAGATTGGGACAGGATCGCCTCCAAGAGCATCATATAAGCTTCCAGGTACTTGGGGATCTTTCGCGCCTTTAATTTCGCAATATGACGCTCAGCCTCCCCGTCCTTTCCCAGCAGGGTGTACTTGATCGCCAGTCCCAGATTGGTAAACGGAGAAGTTGTCCTCCCAAACTCCCACTTTTCCCCTTTCCATCCCAACAGATGGGCCAGTGATTCCACCACTCCGGGATGCTCACTGATCAACGCCCAATAAAAGGCTTCATGATGTCCTGAAATGATTCTGTAGGAAAAAGATTTTGTGTAATGCTGACTTTCCTTCACGTTTAGAGGCTCAGCCAAAATAATGGCCTCTGTGCATTTTGCCGCCATAAAGAGCTGACGCTTCAATTCTATGACATCATTGTCAATCAAGAGCGACTTGATCCCAATCACTTTTGCATATGAAGCCATGCTACCGGGTAAATCCCATGAAAAACTTCCCTCTCTTAAACGTTGGGCCCTTCTATGAAAAGTTTCTTCTCCTTCAAGCGCGATTTCTTTTAAGGTCTCCAACTTCATTTGGAACCACCCCTTGTCTGTTCATTTCCATGCTCCCACTTCGTCTTCCTGTCTAGCGGTGAATTGTAGCAAACGCTGAAAAGTAAGACGAACAGATCATCACGGGAAAATATCAGAGGATCGTAGATGAGGCGAGACGAAAATTTGATTCGGACAAAGGGACAAAGGGAAAACTTAACTATAAGTTAAAGAAACAAGATCGAGATATGAGGGGAAAAGAATATCATCATGGAGATGCTATTCGAGAAGCATTTGAAATGATGAAGAAGAAACCGGCATCAAGAAAAGTGAATTTGAAGCGAAAAAGTGGGCCAAAAGTAAAGATGGAAGGTCTTTTGTTGTAGAATGGAAGCATGAGGACAGTGGAGCAGAGGTAAGTATGGATAAACCCCATTTTGGCTTTAATAAAAGGACAGGAAAATGGGCTACTGGACCCGATGCTCCACACATTGGTTGGCAAATTTCGGGGAAAAGGGAGCGTGGTGGAAGAATACGCGGACATATTCTAGTAGATGACGTTCCAACTGGACGGCCATCAGTAAAAGAATAAGATCAAGGGGACTTAATCATGAAAAATCTATACAGAGGGCAAGTGATTGAGGCAGCAGTATCTCAAGGAATTGGCTATAAGGAGATTCCGCCAGATGAAATGAACCAGGTTCGTCAACGGGTACTAGAGAAATTTGTAGCTCCGGAAGGAAGAAACAAATTATTTTTTTGGGAAGACTTACTGCCGCCACATGCCTCGGTTCATAATGAAGAGGGCTGGAGATGGGTAGGGGAGTTTATTGACAAATCAGAGGTGGTTCTCTTTTTTAGAGAAGATCGCGAAGAGTATGGATTTCAGCTGTTTTCTGGCCCCGATCTGGTTAAAATTGTGGGAGAGACCAATGATGATGAGTTCTATTTGACCGATCCCCAGGTTAGCTACTTTCTTTGTCACAATCATCATGACTTTTTATTGTCTTCTGGAGAAGCTGTATCCGAGTGGCTTTCCAAATACAAAACGCCTGAATATGATTGGCAATCTCGTCCCAGTGAGGAGGATTAGAGGTTGAGCTAAAACCATGAAGCCAATAATCTCCTTCCCCTCACCCGGTTACAGCCTCTATGAGTTCATCCCGGTTCGGAGTTGGTCAAAGTTTTTGATCATCTTCAGGTCGATTCCGTCCTATTGAAGTTTCATCAAAAACACAATTGGCAATCTCTGCCTGATTTAAATCGTTCCTGGGGGCGAAAGTCCGGTTTTTCTTTGTTGGAACAGGACATTTTCTGAGCTTAATTGAAAATTTTTATTCTAAAAAGCCCGGGAAGAAACCCAGGCAGAATGAGAT
>NZ_JBNPXF010000017.1:0-70092 GCF_050433445.1 Kroppenstedtia sanguinis
GAGTTGATTGCTCATAATATGACAGGGTCGTTCATTCGCTCTTCAGTTTTCAAGGAACGCTCGATCTCGCTGTTTATAGCCGTTTCCGAGGCGCTTGCCTCTTTCGCGGCGACAAGATCTATCTTATCATGCTCAGTTGTTCTTGTCAACAGCTTTTCTTGATTTGTTTTGTTGAGCGGTTTACACCGCTATTCGTTGTCTCAAGGACAAATAGTATATTAGCATGCCTTCCGGAGTAGAGTCAACACCTTTTTATTTATAGAAGAAAAAAGCGTTCCTCCGAAGAGGAGCGCTTGTATATCAACCTATTTTCCCTCTGGCGAAACAGAACAAACACCTTGTGGAGACCTGGTTTCCCCATTCCTTGAAGGTTATCCAGAAGAGGGGAACCACTCGGGCCCTGGCTTCACAAACACCATGATCCCGGAGAGCAACATATAAATACATTGGGATACCACCAAAAATTGTTTTGATCCAGGGCTGTTGATTAACCAGAAAATGAGCGGAAGGAAGTCGTGTTCTGCCAAAGCGACCTTTGTACCATGGGCACTACAATCCAAAGGAGCTGAAGCTCTAGATGAAGGTAGCCATCCTACCCAGCGGAGAATCTGGAGAGAGGGCGTTTAGGGGCAACCTCTTCCCTGTGTTGCTTCCATAAGGCTTTGCCCCTGTCCGATCGGAAGATTTGGAGCGGCCAGTTTTCACTTCCTTGCCGGATGGCAACGGTCGCGTGGGTGAACACGATCTCCCCATCCAAAATATGGCTAATCAACACGCCTGGTTTTGATCCAGTCTCTTTTACCGTCCATCAACCGGACAGCCTTTCCTCCCATTCTACGCTTCTGCCACTCTTCCAGTTCAGTAGAGATGAATAGTATGGTGGTAAGTTAATTAAACTTCCTCATTCACCTTAACCTTGGAAGGCCAAAAGCTGATTTTCCCAAGTAACGTAATCACAGATGGCAAAAGCAATCCTCTGACCAGAAAAGTATCCATTAAGATCCCCAAACCCACAGCAAAACCAAACATAAATAGCTCCAGGATGGGCTGGGTCATGAGAACACCGAAGGTGGCCGCGAGAATCACACCGGCGGAGGAAATTACGCCCCCGGTCATAGACACTCCCCTGCTGATCGCCTCTTTCAGTTCAAGATGGTTGTTTTCTTCCCGAATCCGGGATACCAACATGATGTTATAGTCCACTCCGAGGGCGACCAAGAACACAAAGGTGTACAATGGAATGCGATAACTCATCTCAGGCAGCTCGAATATCTTGTCAAAGATGAACGTACTGAGTCCCATCGCCGCTCCATAGGAGAGGAGAATCGTGGCGATCATATACAGTGGTGCCACTAGGGAACGGGTTTGAACCCCCAGCAACAGGGTGATCAAGAGAGTGATAAACAGAATCACCCATTTCGTGTCGCTCTCGTTCAACTCCCGTACGTCCACTTGCTTTGCCGTTTCCCCTGCAAATTGGAGGGTGTGGTTTTCCGGGGACAAACCGCTTTTCCTCAAAATATCATCTGAATGCGTTTGGATCGACTCCAAATAATTCAAAGAAGATCGGTCGTAAGGATTGTCTTTGAAGGTCAATTGGATACGGGTAGCCTTCCCGTCTTCTGTCACGATCTCTTCGTTTTTCATGACGGCAGCTGTTCCTCCGTGAGCCGGCTCCAGATCGGTGGAGACCCTCTTTACACCCTCCTGATTTTCCAGACAATCCCGCAAAGCCAACAGTTCTTTATGACGGAGATTCTCCGATCCCGTCAATAATAGGGTGGTGGGAGCCAAATCACCTTTGGAATAGTGATCTTCCAACAGTTCAAAACCAACCCGTGAGTTCATATCTTCAGGGAATGATTTAATCAGGTTGAAGGAGTATTGAGTCTGCGTCATATTGAGAGCAAACAAGGCCAACACAGCCACCATCACAATGGAGATGATTCCCGGTTTACGGATCACAAATCTGCCCACCCGGGACCAGAACGAATCCTTTTTGATTTTCGGATCTCCCACCTTGGGGATCGAAGGCCAGAAAGCCTTACGGCCAAACAGGGCAAACAGAGATGGCACCAGAGTCAGTCCGGCAACCAGAATAATCGCCATCGTGATGGAGAAGACCGGTGCGAAGCTGTGGTACGGTTTGTAATCAGCGATAAACAGAACTAGCATGGCGGCCAAAACGGTACCACCGCTGAAAAATATAGGTTCCCACACCTGCTTCATTGCTTCACTCATGGCGTCATACTTATTTTCCCGTTTCTTCAACTCCTCACGGAACCGAGAAAAAACCAACAGCGAATAGTCGGTCAGAGCGGCAAACAGAAGAATGCTCGCAATGGACACCGATTGAGAATCCAGCTCGAACCAACCGCTCTTGGCCGCAAATCCGAGGAATCGGTCCATCACCTGATATACGATTCCCGACACCAACAAGGGGATGACAGCAAGCAACGGAGACCGATAGATCACGATCAAAAGGATTAAGATCAGCCCGATGGTGGAAAAAAGAAGTACCAAATCCGCATTGGAGAAAATGGCGATCGTATCGGATGCAATCCCTGCCGGCCCCGTTATTTTCAGCTCAGTGGAACCGAAAAGAAACGAATCCCCCTTTTCCTGGAGCTGAGTGATGGTTTCATTAATGTCCGACATCTCCAGCCCATCTTTGAGTATCACTGGCAAAATCAGTGTCGTTTTATCCTTTGACAAAAAAGATTGTTGGACAGGTTTTGGCAACTGGTGATAAGGAGGTGCCTCCTTGATCGTATCCGGAGCATCATCTGAATGTAGATACTTACTCATTTCGCCAACCTGTTTCAGGTCGTCGGATGTTAGCCCATCCTGATGATGAAAGACAAGAAGTGCCGGTGTCCCCCCTTCATCAGGAAAATAACGTTTCAATTCCTTCCCAGCAATGACAGACTTCGCTTGCTCCGGCAAATCACTGCCATTGACATTTACAGCATATTCATTAGCCCTAGCCGAGAGTCCGCTGATCAATATGGCCGCAACCAACCAGACAATGAGACTGACCTTGGCTCCCTTCCGACTGGAAACCGCCGAAGTCAACAATTGAATCCAGCGCTTCATCCTTTACACTCCTCTACCGTTTATCACAAAATGTGGGGCGGTAAAAAAAGATAATCTGACACACGTGTCAGATTCACGCAAAAAATCAAATGGTCTAACACACATCCATCTGGGAACATTCGAACCAGCTATACCCGTCATTTTTAATATATGCCCCTTTAATCGCTTCAAGGACGATCCGATGCCCATTCTTAACATTCCTTCATGATCTGGTTCATCAACCGCTCCATATAAACGAGGATCAGCTGTTCCTTACTGGAATAATATTCGTAGATCGTACTTCTTCCCACGCCCAGTCGATCGGAAAGTATTCCAAAAATGTTCCCGTTCGATCATGGACAGGGATCCTCCTGCTCTTTCCCCTACACATTTAACACCCCGGCAACCTAAACTAAAAAACCGCAAGCCCTCAGAGGGCTTGCGGTTTTTCATCAATCAAACCTTTTTCCATTGATTTCAAAACTAGTGGTCACATCCGCCCCGAGAGATTGGGAAACGGAACAATACTTGTCCCTGGAGAGATCCACCGCTCGTCTCACTTTTTCCTCCGGCAGATCCCCCTCCAGACGATAATGGATGTGGACTTGGGTGAACCGGCGAGGATGCTCCTCTGCTCGTACTCCCGAGACTTCCATATCAAAGGATTTCACCTGAAGGCGCATCTTGTCCAGGATACTGACAATATCGATACCCGAACAGCCTCCCACTGCCGTGAGCAGCAGTTCCGTCGGCCGGGGCCCTCGGTCTTCTCCACCCACTTCAGGAGAAGCATCAAGGGTAACCCCATGGCCGGACGGTGTCCGGGCTTCAAACTGCATTTTCCCTTTCCAGTGAAGGTCTGTTTTCATGATGTTTCCTCCCTGTTTCACTCTATTTGGCATAGGCGACGATCAGCCCCGATTCGATGACGGCGGCTACTGCTAACATCACCATAATCCCGATGATCATCGGTGTAATCCGCCTCAGATAATCGGACCAGGCTCTCCGGTTTTCTTTTCTGAGGCGAGGAGAGCCCCATCCAATCATGCTACGGAATACCAGGATCCCCAGCCGGATTCCATAAGCTACAGCTAGGATCACCGCCGGCAATTCCAAGATTCCGTGAGGGAGAATTTGTGTAATGAACAGAGTTAATGGATGGATTCCCGACTGTTCAGATGCGGTTCCCAGGATCACCCCCACCAGCATCCCGTTAAAAACCAATCCCATCAGCGGATAAATCCCGAAAAAGAGACCGGTTCCGATCATCGTCATCGAAGCGAACATGTTGTTCGCAAATATAAGCCCAAAGGCTGCCCACCAGCTAGGATTTTTCTCAATCGTTTTCGCTTTTTCCATGAATTGATCCCACACCCCGGACTGCTTCAACCATTCACTCGCGGGACCGCTTGCCAGGTATCCTGCCACAATGGACAGGATAAACAGCAGAGAAGCGATGGTAATCAATTTTTTCTCTGCGCGGATCGCATCTAAAAAACGGCGCATACCAACCCTCCTTCGAATTCATTCATAACCCTCGTCCACCGGAATACATTTAGTATGGGACAGGTACCAAAGCCCATACGAAGGGGTTGGAGGTGAGGCGATGAGATTTTTTTGGGTTTTATCCGGGAAACGGATCAGAAGGGCCCTGATGGCCGTGGTGGCGATCTTTTTCGCATTGGGTATCTTCTATGCCGAACAACAGAACATCCAAGTATTTATGCCTCTGAATTCAGGTCCGGCCGCAATCTATAGTGTGGACACAGATAAAAAACAGTTGGCATTAACCTTTGACATCAGTTGGGGGGAAGAACGGACAGGCCCAATCCTAGATGCATTGGAACAAAAAGGAGTTAAAAAAGCAACCTTCTTCCTCTCTTCTCCCTGGGCGGAAACCCACCCAGACGTGGTGAAACGGATTGCAGACCTCGGCTTTGAAATTGGGAGTCATGGCCACCGTCACGTTAATTACAGTACCTTGAGCGAAGAACAGATCCGAACACAGATCCGCAAGTCTCACCAGATTTTGACGAAGTTAACCAAACAAGAGCCCAACTTGATCCGTTATCCCAACGGGGACTTTGACAAACGCGTATTGAAAATCTCCGACCAGTTGGGGTATACCTCCATTCAGTGGGACACCGACTCTCTGGATTGGATGAATCCCGGCAAGGAGAAAATCATCAACCGCGTGATCAGCCGGGCCCACGCCGGAGACATCATCCTGATGCATGCCAGCGATTCCAGCAAACAACTGCACGAAGCCTTGCCAGTAATCATCGATAAACTTAAGAAAAAAGGATATCAATTCGTCACCGTCTCTGAATTGATCGCCGGTTCCCAAGTGGAACTGAATCCTGTCGATTAACAGCCGGATTCAAGAGGTCCGGCTCTTTTGTTTGTTATCTGCCCCGTGATCCAGCAACCGATGGAGTTGCATCAATTGCCACATGTTACAGACCAGCAACACCAATACCATCATCAGAATCATCGGGAAAGAATTTTGCTCCAGGGAAGGGATAGCCTCGAGGACTGTAGCAGCCACCATAAAAAATATGGCCGGAATCCAGGAAGCTCGCGAAGTCGCTTTCACCTTAAACCAGGCGGCCACTAGCCCTACCCCCAAAATCACCAAGGGTAAAAGCCAAGGTCCGGGGGTCCCGGTTTTTGCAGCAGAGGTCTGATAGAGCCAAACCAACACCCCTACCAACGCAAGCAATTGCAACGTTTGGTAAACGTAAGGATTGCGGATAAACCCCTTGGCTACCATGTTAAACACCAGATAGGCAAAGAAGCCCATCTGGGCTACCACCCCGTACAGCACCCCGGCCCACAACATTGAGATGAAGCTCACTCCTGGGGAGCCGAAGAGCCAGTTGACGAGCAAGCTCGCCACAGGTGCGGTCACAATACCCAGTACTACAGTGGTCCAAAAAAGGAAAAACATCTTTCGGATTGTCATGTATTTGGCCTCTCCTTTGAAAATACCCATTGCCATTCTTTCATTTCATTATAACTGGGATCACTCAGAATGGAAAACGGAGCGTTTCGTGACAAAGTGTACGAGAACAGGGATCGCCGCCAAGAGGAACTACCTTGTATCCCAACGATCTCGTAGTAGACGCAATCTGTTACCCAAAATATGGCGAGCTCACCCCTTGTCTCCATGGTTATAAATCCGCCCAGGTTGCTCATATTAATGGTAAGATTCTCAAGGGAAGGGCGGACCTTTCATGGACAGAACCCTACGACGGGCACTCCTATTGATCTTATCCATATTCCTGGTCATCCTCACCTCCTGTAGCCCCAACCCCAAGCCCGAGGGCAAACAACAGGGGTATCAGGAATCCAAACAGTTGGTAATGGATGTCCTCCATACTCAAGAAGGAAAAAAAGCCTTAAAAGAAGTCATGCAGGAACCTGAATTTAAAAGAGAAATCATCATTTCGGATCAGGATCTTGAAAAAACGATCCATCAGTCGATAACCGACCCACAAATGCAAAAACAGCTGGAAAGGCTATTCAAAAAGCCACAGGTAGCCGCCAGTTTTGCCAAAGCGACCCAAAAAGAGCAGAAAAATCTTTTAAAACAGCTGATGAAGGATCCTGAATATCAGAAGATGATGCTGGATATACTTAAAGACCCAGAATTCTCCAAGCAATTGCATCAAGTGATGAAAAGCCAAGAAAACCGGAAGCAGATGCAAAAAGTGATGGAGGAAACCTTGGAAAGCCCCATTTTCAAAGAGAAGTTTCTCAAATTGCTCAGTGAATCCATGAAAGAGTCACCTTCGAAAAAAGGCGGCCAACAAGGAGGGAGCCAGGAAGAGGGAGGAAAAAAACAGAGTGAAACCGGGTTATAAAGCTCAGATCAGTGCTGTTGATTAACCAGAAAATAGGTGACGGAAGGGAGTCGTAATGTTGCCAAAGCAACCTTTGTGCCACGGGCACTACAATTTAAAAGAGCTGAAGCTCTAGAGTTTAAGGGCAACCTTTTCCCTGTGTTGCTTCCGTAAGGTTTTGCTCCTGCCCGATGGTCAGATTTGGAGCGGCCAGATTTCACTTCCTTGTGCCGGATGGCAACCCGAGCGTGGTAGACCAAAATAGGGGGCGAATCAATCAACAAACCTGAGCTCAGATCTTCCCCCCAAGGGCACCATCACTTGTCTCCCTCCGTCTGTTGCCAGCCAACAAACTGGTGGGCGGAATTAAACAGTGTCGGATACACCATCAATCCCAACAAAATGCTGACCAGCGCACTGGATGCGGTAAAGGAGAACATCACCAACAACTGATAGCGAACCGCTTCCACCGGGCTCGTCCCGGCGAGGATCAAACCCGTCATCATTCCAGGGAGTTGAACCAATCCCACTGTCTTCATCGAATCGATCATCGGGATCATCCCGGCCCGAATCGCCCGATGGGTAGCCCTGCGACTGGCTTGCGCTCCAGTTGCGCCCAGCGAGAGTGCCACCCAGATCTCTTCTTTCATCGTCTCCGCATTTTCTTTTATCCGGTTCAACAGGAGAGAGGAGACCACCATCGAATTGCCCACCAGCATGCCACTGAGGGGAATCAAAGTCTGGGGGCGAGGTTCAATCATATCCAACAAAAGCATCATCCCCAATGTAAAACCGCATACAGTTGCGATGGTGACAAAAACCCGGGTAAAAATCCAAGGTATACCGGCTCCCCGGGATGCTGAGTTCCGGGCTGCCACTGTGATAGACAAAAGGATCATCCCCAGAATGTAATACCACTGATCCGCAGCAAAGATCAATTGCAGTACGTAACCGATCGCCATCAATTGAATCCCCGCCCGAATGGTGGCGATCAAAATATCCCGCTCCAACTTCAATTTCAACCAGAGGGATAGAACCATGGCAATCAGTATAAACCCTAATGTGGAGAGGGTTGCGGTGGCGCTCATTTCTTCACCTCTTCCAAGATCAACTGTCCCTCCTCCAGTTTCCATAACAGATCAGCCATTCTTTCCGCTTGCTCCCGCTGGTGGCTGATCAACAGAACGGTGCGACCCAAATCCCGTACACGGATCATCATTTTTTCCACCGTTTCAGTACTTTGGGGATCGAGGGAGGATGTCGGTTCATCCAACATCAGGACAGGGGAATTCAGCATCAAAGAGCGGGCCAGATTGACTCGTTGTTTCTCTCCTCCCGACAAGCTATCCACAGGCCTCTTCAGAAAGGACTCTGACAATCCCACCTGTTTCAGCACCCCTCTCATCTGATCCGCTGATGCCTTTTCTCCTTGAAGAGACAAAGGGTAAGACAGGTTTTCCTCGACAGTGTCCAAAAACAAAATCGGAGTTTGATGAACATAATGTATCTCCCGCCGCAGATGAACCGGGTCCCATTGGGTCAGGGGAATCCCCAGGTAAGTGATCTCCCCTTCATCGGGATTTTCCAGGCGATTCAGGAGACGAAATAACGTGCTCTTCCCTGTTCCTGAGGAACCCATAAAGACGGACAATCTCCCCTTGGGAATCTCAGCAGATATCTTATTCAGAGGGGTTACAGTCCCATGGGCGCTCGGGTACCCTTTGCTCACCTCATCGATTCGGATCAACTCTCCCATATGCCCATCTCCTTTCTTTCCAAAATAAAGACACCGGCGAGGGCCGGTGTCGGTGGCTTCATCGCTCCTTCCGATTCGCCATCAGGATCCTTGGTATCTGCTGATTTCCTTCTCTGTGACCGACGGGATCGCGTTCAGACCCGGTTCGATACTTTTCGTGCCAGTTCGCGGTAAAGTTGACCTGTTGGACTCCCCTCTGCATATATAGATGGGGAAAACTCAGGGTCCTCAGGATCACCGTTGTCGGGAGCCCCGAGGGGAATCTGGATGAGCAGTTCCGTATTCAATTCTTCAGCCAGTTTTCTACCCCCGTCCCGGCCGAATATGTAGTCGCGGTTTCCACAGGAAGAGCACTGATAATAGGCCATATTTTCGACCACACCGAGAATCTCATGTTTTGTATGGATGGCCATCGCTCCTGCCCGGGCGGCCACAAAAGCGGCGGTGGCATGAGGGGTGGTAACTAATAGTTCTTTGCTTTGGGGTAACATCTGTTGGATATCGAGGGCGACATCTCCAGTTCCCGGCGGCAAATCCAGGATCATATAATCCAGCTCTTCCCAAGCCACCTCCTGGAAGAAGTTGCGCAACATTTTGCCCAACATGGGCCCCCGCCAGATGACAGGCGCATTTTCCTCCACGAAAAAGCCCATGGAGATCACTTTAACGCCAAAGCGTTCCACAGGATAGATGGTCTTATCCACTACCGCAGGGCGCTCTTCAATCCCCATCATATCCGGAACACTAAATCCGTAGATATCCGCATCAATCACTCCGACCCTTTTTCCTTCCCGGGCCAGTGCTACAGCCAGGTTGACGGCAACCGTGGACTTTCCAACGCCACCTTTCCCGCTGGCAACCGAGATAAATTGGGTGGGAGAGTCTTTAGACAAGATGGAAGGAATCTGATTTTCCTGCTGCAAGGCAGGGCGGCCAGCCGCCCGGCGTGTACGAACCTTTTCTTGATGTTCCCGACGAATCCTCTCTGCCAAAGCATCCTGTTCTTTAGCAGAGAGTGTGTCAAATTCAATCTCCACTTGGTCAACGCCAGCTTGGCGAAGAGTGGCAACCACCTTTTCCCGAAGGAGTTCCCGATGTGAAGAATCTTCGGAGAAAAGCATAACGGTCAAGGCCACCCGATCCCCAAAGATCCGAAGGTTGCGGACCAGGTTCAGTGCCACCAGATTGTGCTTCAGCTCTGGCTCTTCCACTTTCCGGAGTGCTTCCAATATCTCTTCAACGGTCAGCATGGGCTCACACCTCGATGACTGTGACATTTTCATTTTCAACCTGATTATAACACACTTATTTATCCCCCATCTTTTGTGAATCCTCCACCGAGTAATAACGAAGAAGACCATTGTAGATCGCGGAGGCTACTTTCTTCTGATAAGCTCCCTCCCCCAGCATCCTCGCCTCGGCAGGATTGGATAGGAATCCGACCTCCACCAAGGCTGCAGGTACAGGGGATGTCTTCAGTATGTAGACCTCGCCGCTATATCGGGCCTTCCGATCTGTGTTATCCAGGTTGCGAATCAGTTCGGACTGGATACTTTCCGCCAATTTTTTATTGGCCTCCATTGTGGGGTAGTAGAAAGTTTGGGCACCGGACCAACGGGGAGAAGGGATCGCATTGAGATGAATGCTGATAAAGACATCTGCACCGCTGGTCTTGACTATACGGGCCCGCTCCATCAAATCAGTCGCCTTCCGCCTTCGTTGACTGGCACCCGCCAAATCCTTGTCAACTTCGCGGGTCATAAACACCAGTGCACCTGATTCCTGTAGATAATCTCGAAGTAGAAGGGAAATCTTCAGGGTTACCTCTTTTTCCTGAAGCCCCTCCCGACTGACCGCCCCACCATCATAGCCCCCATGTCCCGGATCCAATACAATCACCTTGCCAGACAAGGGCATACTCCATACATTTAAATTGCCTGGAATGCCATAAGTGGCCGCCACCCACAGGAAGATAGCCGCCAATGCCGCCCCTATCCCTAAGCTTATCTTCCGCTTTCGCGACCACTCCCCCCGTTTCTCCATCAGAGCCGACTCCCCCCGCAGATTCATTTGATTCATATATATGGGACGAGTCGGGTCCTTATGTCAGAGGATCCCCCGCTTCCGCAGTCGGATTCCGTAATCGACGCCCTGGATAAACCAACGGGATGTGACTTCTTCAAAAAAATACATGACCGACTGGACGGTCCATTCGTCCAGCTGCCGAAAGACATCCATTTCCTCGGCGATTTGACCGATCAGTCGACCGCCCTCGTATCCAAAAACTCGGTTGCACCAACGCCTGCGCACAGAGGCAGGCAGACTGGGGGGACATTCTACTTCTCCTTTTCTGCTGGCTTCCATGCCGGAGACATAAGCTTCAAAAGCTAATCGGTATGCTGCCTCATCGATCGCTACCCGTTGCGGTGTGGCTAAAAAGTTGACAGCAGGCTCCAACACACTGTCGATCAACCGGGACAACTTCCCCCATGGAAATCCGTAGAGAGCCTCCTGTCTCATTTTTTCCACTCGATTGAGGCGCCACACCTCCAACCAAACTACTTTACTCACCATGAACCCCCCTGTTCGGAGTACCCATAGTGTTGCCGGAGAGTTCAGGGGTTACTTTTGTAAAATCAGGCATTAAAAAAACCCGCCAAAGGCGGGGACTTTCGATATACCATTTACCGTTTGGAGAATTGGGGAGCGCGGCGAGCCTTTTTGAGACCATACTTTTTCCGTTCTTTCATCCGCGGGTCCCGTGTCAGAAAGCCGGCTTTTTTAAGCGTCGAGCGCAATTCCGGGTCCACTTTCAGGAGGGCCCGGGCGATTCCGTGGCGAATCGCTCCAGCTTGACCGGTGAAACCTCCACCGTCCACATTGACGAGGACATCATAGCGATTCACCGTATCGGTCAGAACCAAGGGTTGTTTCACAATCGCTTTCAGGGTTTCTAGTCCGAAATAGGTGTCCATGTCCCGACCGTTGATCACCACGCGACCATCACCGGGCACCAAGCGGACACGGGCGACAGACTCCTTGCGACGGCCGGTGCCATTAAATTGGACTTGTGCCAAAATCAGTTCCCTCCTTTACTTATCCTCTGACTTCCCATTTTTCGGGTTTTTGCGCTTCATGGGGATGTTCCGATCCCGCATATACTTTCAATTTCTTTAATTGCTGCCGTCCAAGGGAATTCTTCGGCAACATGCCTTTAACAGCCTGTTCGATCATGCGATCCGGACGGTTTTCTCGGAGATCACCGGCGGAAACGGCTTTGATTCCACCTGGATAACCCGAGTGACGATAATACATTTTCTGCTCCGCTTTTTTGCCAGTCAAGCGAACTTTGGAAGCGTTGATGACAATTACGAAATCACCGGTATCCACGTGAGGCGTATATTCCGGCTTATGTTTCCCCCGCAACAGGGTGGCCACTTCCGTGGCGACGCGACCCAGGGGCTGATCCGCAACGTCAACCACTACCCATTTCCGTTCCACCTGGTTCGGTTTGGCCATGTATGTGGTTCGCATCATTTTCCCTCCTCGTATCAGAGACAGATAAATCTATAACATCCCAACATTTTTTTCAACCGTGCGCCGAACATGTTTCCACCGGGGCAAGTGGAAAAATACCAACGCTCATATTACACCAACAAGGGTGAGAAGTCAAGAGATGGGATTTTTCACGGTTTCCCGCTCCAGGGGGTGTAACCCACTTTCATCAGGGTCAAGCCCTCTGGAGGAAAGGTTTTCCCTGCAACGGATCGGTCTTTCGCCTGCAGGATCTCCCCCATTTCTTCAGGGGAGATTTTCCCGGCTCCGATCTCTACCAGGGTTCCCGTGAGGATTCGTACCATATGGTAAAGAAAACCGTTTCCCACCACTTCCATGGAGAAAATCCCGGGGTCCACTTCCTTCACTTCACAGCGATATAAAGTCCTTCTCCGATCCTTCACCTGAGCCCGAGCTGCGGAAAAAGAAGTAAAGTCATGAGTGCCCAACACGTATCCGGTCGCCCTCTGCATACGGACACAGGAGAGAGGGTAGGGATAATGAGTTTGATACCGGCGACGGAAAAGATCGGGTAGCGAGGATGTATCAATCGTATAGCGGTAATGTTTCCAACAGGCGTCATGTTGGGCGTGAAATTCCAGAGGAACCTCATTCGCCTCTGTCACCAGCAAATCCCGCGGGAGGGAAGCGTTGAGCAGACGTACCCAGCGCTCTGTCGGAATCGGAACCGAGGTTTTGAAATGAATGACTTGCCCCAGTGCATGAACTCCGGCATCTGTGCGCCCGGACCCGATGACAGAGATGCTCTCTCCAGTCACACGAGTGAGGAGCTTTTCCAAGGTTCCTTGTACGGTCCGTTTTCCCGGCTGACGCTGAAAGCCGGAAAAGTCGGTGCCGTCATAAGCTACCGTCAGTTTGATTTTACCCACAGTCGACTCCCTCCCGTCAGTCCCGCAACCATACTAATCCCACCGTGAGCAGAGCCAATAGCAACAGAGTGACCGTATCCGCTCTTCCCCAATGTAACTCCCGGATCCGCGTCCGCCCTCTGCCCCCTCTGTAGCCGCGGGCTTCCATCGCCAAGGCCAGATCTTCCGCCCTGCGAAAAGAGGAGATAAATAACGGGATCAGGACTGGAAGATAGCTTTTGGCTCGCTTAAACAGTCCCCCACTTTCAAAGTCCGCCCCCCGCGCCCGCTGCGCTTTGATAATTTTATCCGTCTCTTCCCATAAGGTAGGGATAAAGCGAAGGGCGATCGACATCATCAATGCCAATTCATGGGCGGGAACGCCAAATCGGGTTAACGGAGATAAGAGACGTTCTAGGCCATCTGTCAAGGCGATGGGGGAAGTGGTCAGAGTTAGCAAGGTCCCCATCAGAATCAAGATGAGAAAACGCAGGGAGATCCAGACCGCTTGCAGAGCTCCATTTTTATGGATCACGAGGGGCCCCCATTCCAGAATCACCCCTCCACCCTGGGTCAACCAAAGATGGAGAATCCCCGTCAGCAAGATCAGGTACAGAATCGGCTTCAACCCCCGCAGGATGTTTCTCAGGGGAACACCGGACCCTACCAGCGCCCCTACTGTCAGACCTGCCAGCAAGCCATAGCTAGCCCCATTATTGGCGAGGAAGACCACAACCATAAAGCTGAAGACGAACAGTAGCTTGGCTCGGGGATCCAACCTGTGCAGAGGGGAGTCACCCGGTACGTATTGTCCCAGAATGGGATTTTGCATCAACGGGTTCGCCCCCGTTTCCAACGGAAGAGGATCTCTCGTTCCAGTGCATCCAGGGTCAACAGTCCCGCCGGCAATGGCGGATCCAACTTTTGATTAAGGCGAAGCGTCAATTGCGCCACCTCCGGCACTTCCAAGCCCCACTCTTCCAACTGCTCCCCTTGGGAGAAGACTTCAGCCGGGGTTCCTGCAAAGGCCATTTTTCCCTGATGCATGACAAAGATCTTTTCTGCGTACTGAGCCGCCTCCTCCATGCTGTGGGAGACGAGAATCACCGTCATCCCCCGCTCCCGGTGCAAAGCGTAGATCCGGTTCAAAAGCTCACGTTGTCCGACAGGATCCAATCCTGCCGTCGGTTCATCCAATATCAGGATCTCGGGTTGCATCGCCAATACACCAGCTACAGCCACCCGACGCATTTGGCCACCACTTAACTGAAAGGGTGAGCGCTTGGATAAGTCCAGGCTCAGTCCCACCCAGTCCAGAGATTGCTCCACGCGCCGATCCACTTCCCTGTCACTCAGGCCCAGATTTCGCGGACCATAGGCAACATCCTTAGCTACGGTTTCCTCAAACAGCTGGTGTTCCGGATATTGAAACACCACCCCCACCCGGCCTCTAAGTGCGGACAAATCCCGACTGTCGGGGCTGATCTCCACCTCTCCCACTCGAATCCGTCCCCCGGTAGGGGGCAACAGACCGGCAATATGCTGAATCAAGGTGGATTTTCCCGAGCCGGTAGCGCCCACCACGGCTACGATCCCTCCCGAAGGGATCTCCAACTCTACCCCCGACAAAGCGATCTGTTCAAAGGGAGTGCCAACCATATAGATATGGGTCAAGTCTTGGATAACAATGTCCATAGATCATCCACCAGCTCTTCCATCCCGGTGATCTCTTCCTTGATGGGCATGCCCCGGCGCCGAAGCCGTTCCTTTAATTCTGCTGCAATCGGCATCTCAAGGGACCAATTAGCCAACTGTTCCCCTTTGCGGAACAACTGAGCGGGGGGCCCGTCCCATTGGGATTCTCCCCCCACCAGAACCAACACCCGCTCTGCACGATAAGCTTCTTGAGCGGAATGAGTGATATGGATGAGGGTGGTTCCTCTGCGATGAAGTTCCCCCATCACTTGCAGCACTTCCCGCCGCCCTAAGGGATCCAGCATGGAAGTGGATTCATCGAAGATGATCACCTCCGGCTGCATGGCGATCACCCCGGCGATGGCTAGTCGTTGCTTCTGCCCCCCAGAGAGATGATGAGGAGAAGCCTCCTCTAATCCCGTCAAACCCGTGCGTGCCAATACCTGACGGATCCGGAGCAACATCTGTTCCCGCGGGACCCCCAGATTTTCCATGCCAAAGGCCACATCATCCTTCACTGTCGTCCCCACGATCTGATTATCTGGATTTTGAAAAACCATCCCTACTTTGCGACGGATTTGCGACAAGTCCTGATCGTTTGTAGGGTCCAGTTCTCCTACGTGGACTTTCCCTACAACGGGAGTCAACAATCCGTTTAGCAGTTTAGCAAGGGTGGATTTCCCAGAGCCATTGGGTCCCATGACAGCCAGATATTCTCCAGGCTCCACCTGAAGATTCAATCCGGTGAGGATCCATTCCGGATCAATTCCTTCCCCCGGGGAATCATAATGAAAACCTACCCCGTCCAACTGCAGGATTGGCGCCATCTTATCCACCTCAGGAACCTATATTTCTCCATAAAGAAAAAAGGGCAGATTTCAGGACCGGAACGATCCTGCCCTCTCCCTTTGTTCCAGAAAAATGATTTTCTTACTCCACTAATTCGAGATAAACCATTTCCGTTCCGTCCCCGCGGCGCGGCCCGATTTTAATGATGCGGGTATATCCACCGTTGCGCTCTTCATAACGGGGACCCACTTCATCAAACAACTTTTTCACTGCATCCACCTTTTCGTGGTTGTCCTGCTCTCCCTCCCGTTCCGTCCGGGAACGATTGTTACGAACAAAGGAGGCTGCCTGACGGCGAGCGTGGAGGTCGCCCCGTTTTGCCAGGGTAATCATTTTATCGGCAATGGAACGAGCTTCCTTCGCTCTGGACTCAGTCGTTTCGATCCGCTCATGGATGATCAGGTCAGTCACGAGGTCACGAAGCAGAGCTTTCCGTGCACTTGAGTTGCGACCCAGCTTGGAGTATGCCATGGATTTCCCCTCCCTCTTTTAGAGATTGCGATCACTCATCGCTGCGCAGGGAGAGTCCCAATTCTGCGAGTTTCTCCTGCACTTCTTCCAGCGATTTACGCCCCAGATTGCGAACCTTCATCATGTCTTCTTCCGTCTTCTGTGTCAGCTCTTGGACGGTGTTGATGCCGGCCCGCTTGAGACAGTTGTAGGATCGGACGGAGAGATCCAGCTCTTCGATGGTCATTTCCATGACCTTCTCTTTTTTGTCTTCTTCTTTTTCCACCATGATTTCGGCGTCTTGGGCTTCTTCGGTCAGACCGACGAAGAGCATCAGATGTTCCGTCATGATTTTGGCGCCGAGGCTGACGGATTCGTCGGGATGAAGACTCCCGTCCGTCCATACCTCCAGCGTCAGTTTGTCGTAGTTGGTCACTTGGCCAACCCGAGTGTTTTCCACCTGATAGTTGACACGTTTGATGGGAGTATAGAGCGAGTCGATCGGGATCACCCCGATGGTCTGCTCCTCCCGTTTATTTCGATCCGCCGGCACATAACCCCGGCCGCGGTCAGCAGTCATACGGACGTGAAGGCGCCCATCACTGGCTAAAGTGGCGATATGAAGATCCGGGTTAAGAATTTCCACATCGGAATCAGCCCGGATATCTCCGGCCTTCACATCCCCGCCACCCTCCACATCAATCTCCAAGACTTTCTCTTCATCAGAGTGAATCTTGAGAGACAGATGCTTCAGATTGAGGATGATCTCCGTAACATCCTCCACCACCCCGGGAATTGTGGAAAACTCGTGCAGAACTCCGTCAATCTGGATCGAGGTGACTGCCGCACCAGGCAAAGATGACAGCAAGATGCGTCGGAGTGAATTGCCAAGGGTGGTGCCGTATCCGCGTTCCAAGGGTTCCACGACAAATTTTCCGTAGCGGCCGTCGTCGCCGATTTCCACGGTTTCAATTTTCGGCTTCTCGATTTCAATCATACGGTTTGAAACCCTCCTTCAGAACGTCGCATTCCGGGTGGTCTTCAGTCAATCGTGGTGAAAATCTATGCGTGTTCCCGGCCGATGGATCGTTGGGTAAACCAACCAATAAATTTGTCCAGTACCATTATACACATAGTTCTACCAGTATAAACCAACGCCAATCCCGGAATCAACCCGCGTCACGCATCAGACACGGCGACGCTTTGGTGGGCGGCAACCGTTGTGGGGGATCGGGGTGACGTCTTTAATCAGACTGACTTCCAGCCCGGCAGCCTGCAGAGAACGGATCGCCGCTTCTCGACCGGCCCCCGGTCCTTTTACCGTCACTTCGACGCTTTTTAAGCCGTGCTCCATCGCTTCTTTGGCAGCGGCTTCCGCAGCCATCTGTGCAGCAAAGGGTGTACTCTTGCGAGATCCTTTGAAACCGAGAGTGCCAGAGCTAGCCCAGGAGATGGTGTTCCCCCGCCGATCCGTGATGGTCACAATCGTGTTGTTGAAGGTGGAGCGGATATGCACCGCGCCCGATTCAATATTTTTACGTGCACGGCGTTTCACGCGCTGGTTCGTTGTCCGTTTCTTAGCAGCCATTCTTCTCCCTCCTTACCTCGGTTATTTTTTCTTGTTGGCGACTGTCCGACGGGGACCTTTACGGGTCCGCGCGTTGGTTTTGCTCTTCTGACCCCGGACTGGCAGTCCACGGCGGTGGCGGATTCCACGGTAGGAACCGATCTCTACCAGCCGCTTGATGTTGAGGGCGACTTCACGGCGCAAGTCCCCTTCCACCACCAGATTTTTGTCAATGGTGCTACGAAGCTTAGAAACTTCATCTTCCGTCAGATCACGGACCCGAGTGTCAGGGTTGATCTCGGTTTCCTTCAGGATTTCTTTGGCACGAGAACGACCGATCCCGAAGATGTAGGTCAACGCTACTTCCACTCGCTTGTCGCGGGGGAGGTCAATACCCGAAATACGAGCCAATGGTGAACACCTCCTATCTTATCCTTGTCTTTGTTTGTGTTTGGGGTTTTCACAGATTACCATAACGGTTCCTTTTCTGCGAATCACTTTGCATTTTTCGCAGATCGGCTTGACCGAAGGACGTACTTTCATCTCGTATCCCTCCTGTTTCCACTCGGTGTCAGTTCTCCGGTAACAAATCCGGATTTCAATTTGGATCGGTGCGACATCCGAGGGGACCCATCCGGGCCATCACTTATAGCGGTAGGTGATCCGGCCGCGGCTTAAGTCATACGGGGAGAGCTGGACCGTCACTCGGTCCCCCGGCAGAATCCGGATAAAGTGCATACGGATTTTCCCAGAAACGTGGGCGAGGACTTTATGACCGTTATCCAGTTCCACTCGGAACATCGCATTAGGCAAAGGTTCGATGATCTTGCCTTCCACTTCGATCACATCTTCTTTGGCCATTGACTCACTCTCCTTTTCTCCGCTCCTGCCGGAGCAGGTATTGGTTCAAGGCGTAGCGTATTTTGGCGTTGTCGGCCCGACCATCCTTTTCCAAGGAATTCGCTACTTCCCGGGCGATGTAGTGGGTGAGTTGGATATGCTTGATATTCTTCTTTTTCGCCTGGCCGACCTTCCGTTTATCCCCGTCCACCAACAGGACGAAGTGGGGTTCAACCACGCCGATCACCACTGCATATCTCCCCGCCTCACGACCCCTTAACACCTGGACCACCTGTCCTTTTTGAGGTCGGGTTTCGGCATCCATCGCATCCATCACCCTTCACCTTTCACGCTGTGGTCAATATTTCGTGGCCTTGATCCGTGATCGCGATGGTGTGTTCAAAGTGGGCACACAGGGAACCGTCCTGTGTGATGACGGTCCAGTTGTCAGCCAACGTTCGCACATAACGCTTGCCTGCGTTCACCATCGGTTCAACGGCCAGGGTCATTCCCGGTTTCAAGCGGGGACCCTTCCCCGGAGGCCCGAAATTGGGGACATTGGGTTCTTCATGTAGCTCTTGGCCGACACCATGACCCACATACTCCCGGACTATGGAGAACCCAGCAGTTTCGGCAACAGTTTGGACGGCATGGGCGATATCTCCGATCCGGTTCTCCGGCTTCGCCTGCTCCAGACCCGCATAGAGAGACTGCTCCGTCACTTCCAAAAGACGGGCCGCCTCTTCGGAAATATTCCCGACGGGATAGGTCCAGGCTGAATCCCCGTGATAACCATCCAAGCAAGCTCCGATATCCAGGCTGATCAGATCCCCGTCCTGCAAAACCCGATCCCCAGGAATTCCATGCACCAGCTCTTCGTTCACCGAAGCACAGATGCTCCCTTTAAACCCGTTATATCCCTTGAAGGAAGGCGTGGCCCCATGCTTGCGGATAAACTTCTCCGCCAGTCGGTCCAACTCCCGGGTGGTCACTCCTGGCCGGATGGCCTCCTTTAGCATCTGGTGCGTCTCGTAGACGATACGTCCTGCTTTACGCATGCGCTCCAATTCTTTTGCAGATTTTAGGATGATCATCGAATGGCTCCCCTGAGTACCTTTAGAATCGATTCAGTCACCTTGTCAATGGGCTGTGCTCCGTCAATCCTACGGAGATTCCCCTCGGATTGATAGTAATCCACCAGTTCCCGGGTTTTTCCCAAGTTGACTTCCAACCGTTTGGCCACCGTCTCTTCCCGATCATCATCCCGTTGATAGAGAGAACCACCACAACGGTCACAAATCCCATCCTGTTTTGGCGGATCGAACACTGCATGGTAAGTGGTACCACATTCGCTGCAGATCCGGCGCCCGGTCAACCGTTTCAACAGTTCAGCTTCCGCCACCTCAATGTACAGAACATGATCCAGGGAGCGGCCCAACTCTTTCAATGTTTCGTCCAGAGCTTCAGCTTGGGGGACCGTGCGGGGAAATCCGTCTAATAGAAAACCCTCGGCACAATCAGCTTTGCCTAACCGCTCCTTCACAATACCGATCGTGACCCGGTCAGGAACCAACTGGCCCTCATCCATGTATTTCTTGGCTTCCAGTCCCAGCGGCGTCCCCTCCTTCACCGCCTGTCGGAAGATGTCCCCTGTGGAAATGTGCGGGATATGAAGCTCTGCGGTGATTCGGTCCGCCTGAGTTCCTTTCCCAGCACCGGGCAATCCCATGAGCACGATATTCAAATCTCATCCCTCCCGGTGATTCGCAGGCTATGAACGGATCCAGCCTTCCGGCACAGATGAGGCTCGATGATCCACCCGCGAATCGGCTGCGTGATGAAGGGTCCGGTGAGGATGCCCCTTTGGATCAGCCGGGACCCCGATCACTTGATAAAGCCTTTGTAGTGCCGTTTAATCAGCTGGCTCTCAATGGTCTTCATCGTCTCCAGAGCAACCCCCACCACGATCAGCAGAGAGGTTCCACCGATCTGCACGGATTGCGGCAAGCCTGCCAGACTGGTGAAAAAGACGGGCAAAATGGAGACGGCAGCCAGGAAGAGCGCCCCAGCCAAGGTGATGCGGTTCATGATTCTGGTCAAATAGACCGAGGTGTTCTTACCCGGACGAATGCCGGGGATATACCCCCCGTTTTTCTTCATCTGATCCGCCAATTGCACCGGATTGATCTGCACAAAAGTGTAGAAGTAGGTGAATCCGATGATCAGGAAGACATAAATGACCATGCCCAGCGGTGCATTAAAACTCAAATTGGTAACGATCCAATCCGCCACCGCATTACCGCTCCAGAAGCTAGCAATCGTAGATGGGAAGATCAACAGCGACATGGCAAAGATCACAGGGATCACGCCAGCGGCATTCACTTTCATCGGAATGTGAGTGGATTGTCCGCCAAACATCTTACGACCCACCACACGCTTGGCATACTGCACAGGAATCTTGCGAACTCCTTGCTGGATGAAGATCACACCTGCCACGATCAGAATCAACACAGCCAGAATCAGAACCAATTTCACGATGCTGAGGAAGATTTCGTCCCCGGCATTGGCAAACATGGTTTCATAGATCTGAGTTGCAGCCGGCGGAATCCCGGCGATAATCCCGGCAAAGATCAGGATGGAGATCCCGTTTCCAATCCCTTTATCCGTGATCTGTTCACCCAACCACATCAAGAAGGCCGTTCCTGCAGTCAAGGTGAGGGAGATCAGAGCATAAGTGGCAAAGGTGGGGTTGTCGATAAAACTAATCCCAAAACCGGCACCCGCCCGGTCAAAACCGATGGTGAGACCGATCGACTGGATCAGCCCCAGAATCACAGTTCCATAGCGGGTGACCCGGGCCAGCTTGCGCCTTCCCGCTTCCCCTTCTTTAGCCCACTGTGCAAACTTGGGGATGACATCCATGCTTAACAGTTGCACGATAATCGATGCCGTAATATAAGGCATAATCCCCATGGCAAAGATAGAGAAGTTGAGAAAGGCCCCACCGGAAAAGGTGTTGATCAAACCGAAAACACCACTGCCTGCACTCTGTTCTGCCAGCATCTTCAGAGCGTCATTATTGGTATTTGGCACCGGGATGTAGCTACCGATCCGAAAAACCACCAGCATCGCCAGGGTAAACAGGATCCGGCGCCGAAGATCCTCCACTTTGAAGATGTTGCTCACGGTTTGAAACATCAGAGCACCTCCGTCGTGCCTCCGGCATTCGCAATTTTTTCTTGCGCGCTCTTAGAGAACTTGTGGGCCTTCACCGTCAATTTCACCTTGAGGTCTCCATTGGCCAACACTTTCAAACCGTCCTTCAGGTTCTTCACCACACCCATCTCCTGTAACAGTTCCGGGGTGACCACAGTCCCCTCTTCAAACCGGTTCAGAGTCTCCAGATTCACCAAGGCATACTCCTTGCGGTTGATGTTGGTGAATCCACGTTTGGGTAGACGGCGATAAATCGGATTTTGTCCCCCTTCAAAGCCAGGGCGAACTCCGCCACCGCTACGAGCCTTCTGACCTTTTTGCCCGCGACCGGAGGTTTTACCGTTTCCCGAAGACATGCCACGACCCACACGGTTTCTCTCTTTCCGAGAACCCGGGGCCGGTTTCAGTTCGTGAAGTTTCAACATAGACACCTCCTCTTGTCAGCTCTTTAAAAAAGAGGTTTCGTCACTCCTGTACTTCTTTCACCTCAACCAGGTGTTTCACCTTTTCGATCATCCCGCGAATAGCAGGATTGTCGTTTTGAATGACGGTCTGTTCCCGTTTCTTGAATCCCAGGGTCTGAAGGGTGACCCGTTGAGGTTCCGAACGACCGATCATACTACGTTTGAGGGTGATAGCCAGTTTTTTCGCCACGGTCATCCCTCCTTATCCCAGTAACTCTTCCAAGGTTTTACCGCGCAGTTTCGCGACATCCTCGGGCTTTTTCATATTTTGAATCCCATTGAGAGTGGCGCGAACCATGTTGATCGGGTTGTTAGAACCCGTCGATTTGGTCAGGATGTCACCCACACCGGCCACAGTCAACACGTCACGCACTGCACCACCGGCAATTACACCGGTACCTTCGGTGGCGGGGAGCATCAAAACGCGACCCGCTCCATAGCGACCAATCACTTCATGAGGGATCGTCGTCTCCTGAAGGGGCACATGGATCATGTCTTTCTTAGCCACTTCCACACCTTTGCGGATCGCTTCCGGCACTTCAGCAGCTTTGCCGATCCCTACGCCCACTTTGCCTTTGCCGTCCCCGACGACTACCAAGGCACTAAAGCTGAAGCGGCGTCCGCCTTTCACCACCTTGGCCACACGGTTGATGCTGACAACTTTCTCCAGCATGTCGTCTTTGGGATGATCGTTGCGCATGCTTCTACCTCCTTTGCTCAAAACTTGAGACCTCCTTCGCGGGCCCCTTCCGCCAGAGCCTTGATCCGTCCGTGGTAAAGATAACCCCCACGGTCGAAGATCACTTGATCGATTCCTTTTTCACTAGCCCGCTTGGCAACCAATTCGCCCACTTTACGAGCCGCTTCCACGTTGCCGCCGTGAATCCCCTTGGATTTCACTTCAGCATCCTGAGTGGAAGCTGAAACCAAGGTGTTCCCTTGGGCGTCGTCGATTACTTGAGCATAAATGTTGTTGGAGGAACGGAACACGTTCAGGCGGGGGCGATCCGGGGTACCCACAACTTTTCTCCGCACCCGGACGTGACGCCGCTTCCGGTTCTTGTTCCGGTCAGGCTTCTGGATCATGCCGCATTCACTCCTTTCCAGTCAACATTACTTACCGGTTTTCCCCTCTTTGCGACGGATGCGCTCATCGATGTACTTGATCCCTTTTCCTTTGTAAGGTTCGGGTTCACGATGGGCACGGATATTGGCGGCTTGAGCACCCACCTTTTCCTTGTCAATCCCCTTCACCACTATTTGGGTCTGGGAAGGCACATCCAGATCAACACCATCGATCGGGTCTACTTCCACCGGATGGGAGTAGCCCACGTTGAGAACCACTTTGTTCCCTTTCTTCTGGGCCCGATAGCCCACCCCGACCAGTTCCAGGGTCTTGCTAAAACCATTGGTGACCCCTTCTACCATGTTAGCGATCAAACTCCGGACTGTACCGTGCAGTGCCCGGTGTTTCCGATGGTCGCTTGGGCGTTCCACGATCACTTGGTTCTCTTCCACTTTAATGTTGATTTCTGGGTTCAATACACGGGTCAACGTCCCCTTGGGACCTTTGACCGTCACTTCGGTACCGTTCACTTTTACTTCCACCCCGTTGGGGATGGAGATCGGTTTCCGACCGATACGTGACATCTCGTTCACCTCCGTCCGTATGCAGTACTTACCAGATGTAAGCCAGCACTTCACCGCCCACACTGGATTGACGGGCTTCCTTGTCTGTCATAACTCCTTTGGAGGTCGACAGGACTGCGATACCCAGACCGCGGAGTACACGCGGGATTTCATTTTTATTGACATAGACGCGCAGACCAGGCTTGCTGATCCGTTTCAGTCCGGTAATCACACGCTCGTTGTTAGGACCGTACTTCAGAAAGATCCGGAGGACCCCCTGTTTCCCGTCTTCGATATACTCAGCGTCACGAATGAAACCTTCCCGCTTCAAGATATCCGCAATTTCCCGCTTCAGCTTGGACGCAGGCAACTCCAGGCTCTCGTGTCGAACCTGATTCGCATTACGGATCCGGGTCAGCATGTCGGCAATCGGGTCAGTCATCACCATGCGTTATCCCTCCTTCCACTCTCCATTACCAGCTCGCTTTTTTGACGCCGGGAATCTGCCCTTTATAAGCCAGTTCACGGAAACAAATCCGGCAAAGACGGAACTTCCGAATCACGGAGTGCGGCCGTCCGCAGCGTTCACAACGGGTGTAGCCCCGGACTTTGAACTTCGGATTCTTTTTCGCTTTGGTGATCATCGATTTCTTGGCCAACGGATTCCCTCCTTTGATTAAAATGTCGTGCCATAGGTTCCTCCGTTCACTGTTTACGGAAAGGCATTCCCATTTGGGTCAACAGTTCACGGGCTTCCTCATCTGTATCGGCAGTGGTGACAATCACCACATCCATCCCTCGAACCTTATCCACTTTATCGTATTCAATTTCCGGGAAGACCAACTGTTCCTTCAAGCCCAGGGTGTAATTCCCACGACCGTCGAAAGCTTTCGGGGAAATTCCGCGAAAATCCCGAACCCGGGGCAAAGCGACGTTGATGAGCTTATCGAGAAAGTCATACATCCGCTCGCCGCGAAGAGTCACTTTGGCTCCAATCGGCATCCCTTCCCGTAGCTTGAAACCGGCGATAGACTTTTTGGCTCGGGTCACCACAGGTTTCTGACCTGAAATCTGAGCCAGATCTTCCACGGCTCCGTCGAGCACTTTCGCATTTTGGACTGCTTCCCCGACGCCCATATTGATAACAACTTTTTCGACCTTAGGAACTTGCATCGGTGAGGTGTAATCAAACCTCTTCATCAGGGATGGGCTAATTTCCTGTTTGTACCGTTCTTTCAATGGAAGTATTGCCACGGTTTCCATCCTCCTTTCCGATCCGGACGTCAGTCGACCACTTCGCCGGACTTCTTGGCGTAGCGAACTTTTGTCTGTTTGCCACCCTTGTCTTCGATAAATTTGTAACCCACTCGGGTCGGCTGTTTTGTTTTCGGGTCCTCCAGCATCAAGTTGGAGATATGGATCGGAGCCTCCTGCTCGATAATGCCCCCTTGCGGATTGTCCTGGGTCGGGCGGGAGTGCTTTTTCACCATGTTAACCCCTTCCACCAACGCGCGGCGTTCTGCAGGGTAGACCTTCAGGACGCGCCCTTTGGTGTAGATCAATTTCCCGTTCTTGTCACGTGTGGGGGCATCTTTGCCCCGCAGTACAATCACGGTATCGCCTTTCTTGATGTGCAGTTTGTTCGGTCGCTTGGCCATGTCGGCACCTCCTTCAACCGGTCGTTACAGGCTCTGTGGCATGGAAAATCAGAGCACTTCCGGAGCCAGCGAAATGATTTTCATAAATTCATGTTCCCTGAGCTCTCGCGCGACGGGTCCGAAGATCCGGGTCCCCCGCGGGCTTTTGTCGTCCCGGATCACAACGGCGGCGTTTTCGTCAAATCGAATATAGGATCCGTCCGGACGGCGACTCGGGCGTTTGGAACGAACCACCACGCATTTCACAATCTCACCTTTTTTGACAACGCCCCCGGGTGTAGCCTGTTTCACCGATGCGACAATCACGTCGCCGATCCCAGCCGATTTTCGCTTGGAACCGCCTAAAACTTTGATGCACATCAGTTCTTTAGCCCCGGAGTTGTCTGCAACGCGCAAACGGGTTTGCGGCTGAATCATCGGTATCCCTCCTTCCGCCAGTCAGATCTGGTTAAACGATGACAGCTTTTTCCACAATCTCTACGAGGCGCCACCGTTTGTCCTTGGACAACGGACGGGTTTCCATGATTTTCACGACGTCTCCCGTTTTGGCGCTGTTCTCTTCATCATGGGCTTTAAATTTTTTGCTGTACTTCACGCGCTTCCCGTACAGAGAGTCTTTTTTATAGGTTTCCACCGCAACGACGATCGTTTTATCCATCTTGTCGCTGACGACCTTGCCCACGCGAACCTTGCGACGGTTGCGTTCTTCGGTCATGCCTGTTTCCTCCTTTCAATCCCGAGTTCGCGTTCATGCACCACCGTTTTGCAACGGGCGATATCTTTGCGAACCTGGCGGATCCGGGCGGTATTGTCCAACTGCCCGGTAGCCGATTGGAACCGGAGGTTGAACAACTCCTCTTTCAGCGAAGCCAGTTTCTGATCGATCTCGGCGGTGGTCATTTCTACCAGCTCTTTAGCTTTCATGTGTACCACCCGCTTCATCTCGAATTACGAACTTGGTTTTGATCGGCAACTTGTTAGCCGCCAGCCGCATGGCTTCCCGAGCCACTTCTTCCGGTACACCGGCCAGCTCAAACAGAATTTTGCCGGGTTTCACGACAGCCACCCATTTTTCAGGAGAGCCTTTCCCGCTACCCATCCGAACCTCGAGAGGCTTCTGCGTAATGGGTTTATCCGGGAAGATTTTGATCCATACTTTACCGCCACGTTTCATATACCGAGTCATCGCAATCCGGGCTGCTTCGATCTGCCGGTTGGTGATCCAGGAAGGCTCCAACGCTTGCAGACCGTATTCGCCGAAGGCCACTTCCGTTCCGCCTTTGGCCCGGCCTTTCATCCGACCGCGATGTTCCTTACGAAACTTCGTGCGTTTCGGCATTAACATGGTTACTTGCCTCCTTCCGCATCTCCCTTTTTCTTGGCGGGGAGCACCTCACCGCGGTAGATCCACACTTTCACTCCAATCCGTCCATAGGTCGTGTGGGCTTCCGCAGTGCCATAGTCGATGTCTGCACGAAGAGTGTGCAGAGGGACAGTTCCTTCATTGTAGCCTTCGGTCCGTGCGATATCAGCACCGCCCAACCGGCCGCTCACCTGGGTGCGAACCCCTTTGGCACCGGAGCGCAGAGTACGCTGGATCGTCTGTTTCATCGCACGACGGAAGGAGATCCGGCGTTCCAATTGTTGAGCGATGTTTTCCGCCACCAGACGGGCATCCAACTCAGGCGTCTTGATCTCTTCGATATTGATGTGAACCTTCTTGCCGGTCATCTTGGTCAACGCTTTGCGCAGAGCTTCCACCTCAGAGCCGCCTTTTCCGATCACCATCCCCGGCTTGGCGGTGTGGATGGTCAGGTTGACACGGTTGGCCGCCCGTTCAATTTCCACGGAAGAGATCCCTGCATCCTTCAAGCGTTTAAACAGGTATTCACGGATCTCGATGTCTTCATGGAGCATGTCGGCGTAGTCCTTGCCTCCGTACCATTTGGATTCCCAGTCACGGATGATGCCGACGCGAAGCCCCACCGGGTTTATTTTCTGACCCAATCTCTATCCCTCCTTATTTTTCAGATACGACCACCGTAATATGGCTGGTCCGCTTGTTGATGCGGCCGGCACGTCCTTGCGCACGGGGACGGAACCGTTTCATCGTCGGCCCTTCGTCCACCATCGCTTGGTCTACCACCAGCTCGCCGGGTTTCATGCTGTAGTTGTGCTCTGCATTGGCAATCGCCGACCGCAGCACCTTCTCGATGATCGGTGAGGCGGCACGGGGGGTAAACCGCAAAATCGCCAGCGCTTCATCCACAGATTTGCCGCGGATCAGATCGATCACCAAACGCACCTTGCGAGGTGACATCCGTACGTAACGCGCAACCGCCTTGGATTTCACTGCCTCCATCATCTGACCTCCTCTCTGGCTGACCTGTCAGATTCCGTCACTTTACCGTTTCCGGGTTTTCCGGTCGTCCCCGGCGTGACCCTTGAAAGTCCGCGTGGCGACAAATTCACCCAGCTTGTGGCCCACCATATCTTCAGTGATGTATACCGGGACATGTTTTCGACCATCGTGAACGGCAATAGTATGTCCGACGAATTCAGGGAAGATCGTGGAACGACGAGACCAAGTCTTGATGACCTTCTTGTTCTCCTTGTCACCCATTTCCCGTACTTTCTTCAACAGATGGTCGTCTGCGAAAGGTCCCTTCTTTAGGCTGCGACCCATGCATCCACCCCCCTTTCTAACTCCCGCTCCGGGATGTGATTACTTCTTTTTGCGGCGACGGACAATATACTTGTCAGACGGCTTGTTTTTCTTCCGGGTCTTGTAACCGATGGTCGGTTTGCCCCAGGGAGTAACCGGGGAGACACGTCCGATCGGAGCGCGACCTTCACCACCACCATGGGGGTGATCAGACGGGTTCATCACCGAACCGCGAACCGTCGGCCGCTTGCCCTGCCAGCGGGAGCGACCTGCTTTCCCCACATTGAGCAGTTCATGATCTTGGTTTCCGATCTGGCCGATCGTGGCCCGGCATTCAATCCGCACCATCCGGGTTTCACCGGATGAAAGACGAATTACAGCATATCCTCCGTCTTTACCGAGAAGCTGCGCTTGGCCGCCTGCGGCGCGAACCATTTTCCCACCGGCACCCGGTTTCAGTTCGATGTTGTGAATCACCGTACCCACCGGAATATTGGCCAGGGGCAGAGCGTTTCCGGTCTTGATGTCGGCATCGACACCAGACATGATCACATCGCCCACTTTGAGACCGTTGGGGTGCAGAATGTAGCGTTTTTCACCATCGGCATAATGGATCAGAGCGATGTTGGCAGAACGGTTGGGATCGTATTCCACAGTAGCAACCTTGCCGGGAATGCCATCTTTGTTCCGTTTGAAATCGATGATCCGGTATTTGCGTTTGTGACCGCCGCCTTGGTGCCGGTTGGTGATCCGTCCCTGATTGTTCCGCCCGGCATTTTTGACCAGGGGAGCCGTCAAGGACTTCTCCGGCTTGTCAGTGGTGATCTCCTCGAAGGTGGAGACCGTCATCTGCCGGCGTCCGGGCGACGTGGGTTTAAAGTGCTTGATACCCATGGGGTTCCCTCCTTTTCCTTCAGGTGATCAAACTTCAAAAAGCTCGATGCTCTTGCTGTCTTCGGTCAACTTGACAATCGCTTTTTTTCGGTCTGAAGTGCGACCGGCGTGACGGCCGAGGCGCTTCGGCTTCCCTTTCACCCGCATGGTGTTCACTTGGGCTACCTTGACATCGAAAATCTTTTCGATCGCGTTTTTAACCTCGGTCTTGTTGGCCTTGAGATCCACTTCGAAGACATATTTGTTGTCTTCCATCAGATCCGTGGTCTTCTCCGTCACCACCGGGCGCCGGATGATGTCGCGGGGATCCTTCATTTCCCGAGCACCTCCTCTATGCGTGTCACCGCATCCCGGGTGATGATCAGTTTATCGTGGTTCAACACGTCCAGCACGTTCAACCCTTGGGCATCGATAAACTTGACTCCGGGGATATTCCGTGCAGACAGAACCACATTTTCGTCATACCCACTGCCGACGACCAACGCTTTGCGGTCTGCCTGGAGGTTGGAGAGGACTTTCACCATCTCCTTGGTTTTCGGCTGTTCCAGCGTCAGTTGGTCCAGTACGACCAGTTCATCTGCTTTGATCTTGGACGATAGCGCAGAGCGAATCGCCAGTCGGCGCACCTTTTTCGGCAGTTTATAGCTGTAGCTACGGGGTGTCGGACCGAAGGCCACACCACCACCGACCCAGATCGGGGAACGGATACTGCCATGGCGGGCACGTCCCGTCCCTTTCTGTTTCCAGGGCTTCCGTCCGCCACCCTGGACAGCGGCACGGTTTTTCACAGCATGGGATCCGCGACGTTGAGATGCCTGTTGCATCACAACAGCATCATGCAGAACCGATGCGTTGGGCTCAATTCCGAAGACGGAATCGGATAATTCCAACTCGCCCACCTGGCTACCGTTCATATCCAGTACATTCACTTTCGGCATGTCGTCTCCTCCCTTCCCGTTGACGTTACTGTGCGGCTTTCACCGCAGATTGGATGACAACATAACTGTTTTTCGGACCCGGAATGGACCCTTTGATCAGGAGCAGGTTTTTCTCCGAATCTACCTGAACCACCTGCAGGTTTTGGATGGTCACTTTGTCGTGGCCCATGCGTCCGGGCAATTTTTGCCCCTTGAAGACACGGGCAGGATCGACAGCACCCAAAGAACCGGGGCCCCGATGGTAGTGGGAACCGTGGCTCATCGGTCCGCGGGCTTGGTTATGCCGTTTGATAGCACCGGCAAATCCTTTCCCCTTGGACGTGGCAGTGATATCCACCCATTCACCTGTGTTGAACAGGTCCGCTTTCACTTCCTGGCCCAACTCATAGTCGGCCGGATTCATCCCACGAATCTCACGGACGAAAGACTTTGGCGTCGACCCCGCTTTTTTGGCGTGGCCTGCCTCCGGACGGTTAGCCCGGTGTTCTTTTTTGTCACCGAAACCCAGTTGCACGGATTCGTAGCCGTCGGTATCCGCCTCTTTCTTTTGCAGAACGGAACACGGACCGGCATGGATCACCGTTACGGGGATGGCAGTGCCGTCTTCGCCGAACACCTGAGTCATCCCCAGTTTTTTACCGAGAATTCCTTTCACGTCGCACACCTCCTACCGGCTAGCCTATTTTGGATCAGAGTTTGATTTCGATATCAACGCCGGACGGCAAGTCGAGTCGCATCAGCGCGTCCACAGTTTGAGCCGTGGGATTGACAATGTCGATCAACCGCTTGTGCGTGCGCATCTCGAACTGCTCCCGCGAATCCTTGTATTTGTGAACTGCACGAAGGATCGTGTAGACAGCCCGTTCCGTCGGAAGCGGGATCGGTCCGGATACATCCGCCCCGGTCCGGTTGGCCGTGTCGACGATTTTCTCCGCCGATTGATCCAACACACGGTGATCATACGCCTTGAGGCGAATGCGAATCTTCTGCTTTGCCATTCATGCCCCTCCTTTTCGCTCATTTTTTTAAATGAACTTGCTCCACGGAAATTTCCCCACGCCTGTGGCAAAGGGGCCGGGCGTGTCGGCAACCTTCCGCATCATCGCCGTTCAAAACCAACATTCCCTATTATACGGAAAGTGTGGGCCCATTGCAAGAAAAAAACGGGATCTTCCCCGCTTTTTTCGCCCATCTCTCCCTAGATTAGCAAAAATAACCCGAAACCAAGTATAAAGATTACATTTCGATCCTGTCAAATCGGCATTTGAAAATAAAGACGGTAATGTTTTTTACACTCTTCATTCCATTGAAAACCACAATGTGAACAGCGATCTATTTGCAAATAGTGATGGATGGTGTATTCGGTTCTGCAAACTCCACACAAGATGGCGGTTTCATCAAACTCTTCACTTGGCCATACCGAGATGGGATGATTCTCACACTCTGCATGACATCGATAGCAAGGATAGTACTTGTTGCAACACTTGAATTTAATAGCGATAATATCTTTCTTTGAATGATAATGCTTGCATCGGGTTTGTGAATCGATCACAGGTCCGTAAACGGTGACCATTCTCTCCCCCTCCCCTCTATCTTCTTCCCTCCATAGGAATCAATGGAGCAAGGTTTGAAAGAGTATACGACAAGTCAGACGCGAGCCGATTTTGAAAGAATAGGCTCTGGCAAGATCGAGATCCGATCCGAAGGGCAAGGCACAAAATCAAGGTCCCTGCAGGAATTAAACCAAGACTGGATTACTTCTACCAAATCTTTCGTCACCATTAGCAACCACGAGAAAATCGACTTTAGTTTTTAATAGATTTCAAATTCCACGCCAACGTCTTTACGAGCCAAAAGCGATTCAAGTGATCCCCAGGCTTCCCTGTGTAGAAACCCCATCGTCCTCATGCACCTCATAAAAAAAGCTCCCGCAATGCGGGAGCTTTTTCGGCATCAAAAGATTATTCGTTGATCGCAGTCACGGAACCGGCACCCACGGTACGGCCGCCTTCACGGATGGTGAAGCGAGTACCGTCTTCGATGGCGATCGGGGCGATCAGTTCCACTTCCACTTCAATGTTGTCCCCGGGCATCACCATTTCGGTGCCTTCCGGCAGTCGGATCACAGCGGTGATGTCGGTGGTACGGAAGTAGAACTGGGGACGATAACCGTTGAAGAAGGGGGTGTGACGGCCACCTTCGTCTTTGCTCAGGACATAGACCTGAGCTTTAAATTTGGTGTGCGGGTTCACGCTACCAGGTTTAGCCAGCACTTGACCGCGCTGAATATCTTCCCGGTTGACCCCACGGAGCAGGGCGCCGATGTTGTCACCAGCTTCGGCTTGATCCATCATCTTGCGGAACATTTCCACCCCGGTGACCACGGTTTTCCGAGTTTCATCATCGATCCCGACGATTTCTACTTCATCGGAGACCTTGATCATCCCACGCTCCACACGACCGGTAGCTACGGTACCACGACCGGTGATGGTGAAGACATCTTCGACCGGCATCAAGAAGGGTTTGTCCTTATCCCGTTCCGGGGTCGGGACATACTCGTCCACTTGGGCCATCAGTTCGAGGATCTTTTCTCCCCATTCGCTGTTCGGATCTTCCAAAGCCTTGAGGGCAGAACCGGATACGACCGGAATGTCGTCGCCGGGGAAGTCGTACTCGGACAGCAGTTCACGAACTTCCATTTCCACCAGTTCCAGCAGTTCTTCGTCATCCACTTGGTCCACTTTGTTCAGGAAGACCACGATGTATTCCACACCGGATTGACGGGAAAGCAGGATGTGCTCACGAGTTTGCGGCATCGGGCCGTCAGCAGCGGACACCACCAGGATCGCTCCGTCCATCTGGGCGGCACCGGTGATCATGTTTTTCACATAGTCAGCGTGGCCTGGGCAGTCTACGTGGGCATAGTGACGGTTTTCGGTTTCGTATTCCACATGAGAGGTGGAGATGGTGATTCCCCGCTCTTTTTCTTCCGGAGCCTTGTCGATTTGGTCATAAGCGGTGGCAGTAGCTCCGCCCCGGGTCGACAGGATCGTGGTGATCGCAGCGGTCAGAGTGGTTTTACCATGGTCCACGTGACCGATGGTACCGATGTTCACGTGTGGTTTCGTACGTTCGTACTTGGCTTTGGCCATGACTCGAAATCCTCCTTTAGATCTCAATCATTATTTGATGTATAGGGGAGAAAGCCGGGAAGCGAGGCTTCCACAACCTTCTTCACCGAATGGGAGGCAACCAGCGAATTACTGACCGGAGGCCTTGGAGATAATCTCTTCAGCGATGTTCTTCGGCACTTCTTCGTAGTGATCGAAGTGCATGGTGTACACCCCGCGACCCTGCGTCCGAGAACGCAGGTTGGTTGCGTAACCGAACATCTCGGCCAGTGGCACGATCGCCCGAATCACTTGGGCGGGGCCACGGGCTTCCATTCCTTCTACCCGACCGCGACGGGAGTTGATATCCCCCATCACATCGCCCATGTAGTCTTCCGGAACGGTGACTTCCACCTTCATAACAGGTTCAAGCAAAACCGGTTGACACTTGGACTTAGCCGCTTTCAGGGCCATGGATCCAGCAATCTTGAAGGCCATTTCCGAGGAGTCTACATCGTGGTAGGAGCCATCGTACAAGGTGGCACGGATATCCACCATCGGATAACCCGCCAGCACCCCGTTTTGCAAAGCTTCCTCCACCCCGCTTTGAACGGCGGGGATATATTCCCTCGGCACCACACCGCCGACAATCTTGTTGACGAATTCGAAGCCGCCACCTTCTTCCATCGGCTCAAATTCGATCCAGACATGACCGTACTGACCGCGTCCACCGGACTGGCGGATGAATTTCCCTTCCACCTTGGCAGAAGAACGGAAGGTTTCGCGGTAGGCGACCTGCGGATTCCCCACATTGGCCTCCACCTTAAACTCCCGTTTCAAGCGATCGACGAGCACTTCCAAATGGAGTTCACCCATACCGGAGATGATCGTTTGACCCGTCTCTTCATTGGTTTCCGTCCGGAAGGTGGGATCCTCATCTGCCAGCTTGGCCAATGCCATCCCCATCTTATCCTGGTCGTTCTTCGTTTTCGGCTCGATAGCCACATCGATCACCGGTTCAGGGAAGACCATGGATTCCAAGATAATCGGATGCTTTTCGTCACACAGGGTGTCACCGGTGCTCGTACTTTTCAGACCGACAGCAGCGGCGATATCCCCAGCATAGACAGTTTTGATCTCTTGGCGGGAATTGGCGTGCATTTGCAGAATCCGTCCCACACGCTCTCGCTTGTCCTTGGTGCTGTTCAGCACGTAGGAACCAGAGTCCAACGTACCAGAATACACCCGGAAAAAGGTCAACTTACCCACATAGGGGTCCGTCATGATCTTGAAGGCCAGAGCCGAAAAGGGCTCGTTGTCGTCGGATTTGCGATGTGCCTCACTGCCGTCGGGCAGCTCCCCTTGGATCGGGGGAACATCCAGCGGAGAAGGCATATAGTCGACGACGGCATCCAGCATCGGCTGAACCCCTTTGTTTTTATAGGATGAGCCACAGAGGACAGGGATGATCTCCACGTTGACAACACCTTTGCGGAGAACTTTCTTCAGTTCCTCTTCTGTCGGCTCCTCCCCTTCCAGATACTTCATCATCAGGTCTTCATCCAACTCGGCGATCGCTTCGACCATTTTCGTGCGGTACTCTTGGGCCAGTTCCTGGTACTCTTCCGGAATTTCCCGGTCTTCCGATTTGGTACCGAGATCATCCAGGTAGAAGTGTGCCACATTTTTGATCAGGTCGATGATCCCTTCAAAGGTATCCTCTTTCCCGATCGGCAACTGGATCGGAACTGCGTTAGCCCCGAGACGATCACGAATCTGGTCGACGGCGCCAAAGAAGTCGGCCCCGATGATATCCATCTTATTGATATAGGCAATTCGGGGGACATGGTATTTATCCGCCTGACGCCAGACGGTTTCCGATTGAGGTTCCACACCGCTTTTGGCGCAGAAGACCCCGACCGACCCATCCAGCACGCGCAGGGACCGCTCCACTTCGACAGTGAAGTCCACGTGGCCGGGTGTGTCGATGATATTGATCCGATGACCTTTCCACTGGGCTGTAGTGGCGGCGGAGGTAATAGTGATCCCCCGTTCCTGTTCTTGCTCCATCCAGTCCATGGTGGCAGCGCCTTCGTGAGTTTCACCGATTTTGTGAACCCGGCCGGTATAGAACAAAATCCGTTCTGTTGTCGTGGTCTTACCGGCGTCGATATGAGCCATAATCCCGATGTTGCGCGTGTCTTGCAAGGAAAACTCACGTGCCATCGGAGATGTCTCCTTTCATGTTGACGAGAATGGGGAAGCCAAATTACCAGCGATAGTGAGCAAAAGCACGGTTGGCTTCCGCCATGCGGTGCATGTCTTCTTTCTTCTTGACAGCAGCACCGTTGTTATTGGCAGCATCCAGCAATTCGTTGGCCAAACGTTCCTGCATCGATTTTTCACCGCGCAGGCGAGCGTAGTTTACCAGCCAACGAAGTCCCAAGCTGGTGCGCCGCTCCGGCTTCACCTCTACCGGCACTTGGTAGTTAGCCCCACCTACACGGCGAGCCCTTACTTCCAGAACCGGCATTACGTTTTTCATCGCTTGTTCAAAGACATCCATCGGATCTTTACCGGAGCGTTCACGTACCAGATCGAAGGAGTCATAGAGAATGCGTTGAGCCTTCCCTTTCTTTCCGTCGTACATCAAGCGACTGATCAAACGGGTGACCAATTTGCTGTTGTAAATCGGGTCCGGCAACACTTCTCTGCGGGGTGCGGGTCCTTTTCGCGACAATCGTCTTCCCTCCTTTGGCTTAGTTGTATCGATCGATGATGTTATTTCTTGGGCCGTTTGCTACCGTATTTGGATCGGGCTTGCATCCGGTTTTGTACCCCGGAGGTGTCTAGTGCTCCCCGGACAATGTGATAGCGGACACCGGGGAGATCCTTTACACGACCGCCGCGAACCAGCACCACAGAGTGTTCTTGCAAGTTATGTCCGATTCCCGGAATATACGCAGAAACCTCAATGTTGTTACTCAAGCGCACACGAGCCACCTTACGGAGTGCCGAGTTCGGCTTCTTCGGTGTAGTGGTGTAGACACGGGTACACACACCACGCTTTTGTGGCGAGTTTTGTTCAGTCGCTTTCTTCCGGAAGCTATTGTACCCGAATTGAAGCGCCGGAGAATCCGATTGGGACACTTTGCTTTTGCGGCCTTTTCGGATCAACTGGTTAATTGTCGGCATCTCTTTCACCTCCTCGATTGGGATGCTTTGCATTCAAGTCCACAGAACCAGGCGGATCATTTTGCGACGCAAAATTGGAAACCAACCCAAATACCGACCGCACCCGTGTCAAACCAGCATGCGGTCAGTCTCTGGGATTTGGCTGTACCAATCTTTATTCCAATATCGTGGCAGTCGCCGCGCCCACATCGATCCCGCAAGCTTTTCCAAGTCCTTGCATCGAATCAACATAGCTGACGGCCACCCCATGGTTCCGGCAAATCTGGACTAGCGATTGCTTGAGCTGCTCGTCGGCATCTGTCGCAATCACCACTTCCCGGGCCTTCCCCTGTTGGATCGCTTTTTTGGATTGCTTGGCTCCGATCAAGAGTGATTTAGCGTTCTTCACTTTATCATAAGACATACCAAACGCCCTCCAAAGTGAATTAGCCCAAGCACACGTCGATATATTATCACCTGAAACTGACATTGTCAACAAGTGGTGAAAGCCTGCTTCCGAAAACCTTCAAGAGCGCAGAATCCGCTTATTCCACTAAAATTTTATCATCCGCGATATCCGGAAATTCGGCAGTTGAGGATTCATGCTCCCCCTCCACCTCCAGATTGCGATAGCGGGCCATTCCCGTTCCCGCCGGAACCAATTTCCCGATGATGACATTCTCCTTGAGACCGAGGAGACGGTCCACCTTACCTTTGATGGCTGCATCTGTCAGGACACGAGTGGTTTCTTGGAAGGAAGCCGCCGACAGGAAGGACTCCGTCTCCAGAGAAGCCTTGGTGATCCCGAGCAGGATCGGCCGTGCCACAGCTGGTTCTTGCTCCGCAAGAAGCACCTTTCGGTTGGCTTCTTCGTAATCGTGAAGGTCGACAACAGCGCCCGGCAAGAGATCGGTGTCTCCCGAATCGGTGATGCGGACTTTGCGCATCATCTGGCGGATCATCACTTCGACGTGTTTGTCGTTGATCTCCACCCCTTGCAAGCGGTACACCTTTTGCACTTCCTGGAGAATGTACTCCTGCACACCGCGAACCCCTTTCACTCGGAGCAATTCCTTGGGATCAACAGAGCCTTCAGTCAGCTCGTCACCAGCTTCCACCTGATCCCCTTCTCTCACCTTCAACCGGGAGCCATAGGGAATTTGGTAGGTCTTGGTCTCCACGGTTCCCTCCACTTCGATCTCCCGGCGTTCCTTCACCTCACGGATCTCTTTCACCGTTCCGAAGATCTCAGTGATAATGGACTGCCCTTTGGGATTTCGAGCTTCAAACAGCTCCTGAATCCGCGGCAGACCCTGGGTGATGTCATCGCCAGCCACACCGCCGGTATGGAAGGTCCGCATCGTCAACTGGGTTCCGGGTTCTCCGATGGACTGAGCTGCGATGATGCCCACCGCTTCCCCGATCTCCACGTGGGTTCCCAGGGCGAGGTTGCGACCGTAGCACATGCGGCAAACCCCGTGTTGAGTGCGGCAACTGAGGACGGAGCGAATCACTACTTCCTCTACGCCAGCCTCTACGATTCGGCTCGCCTTCTCCTCATCGATCAGCTCATTGCGATGAGCCAAAATCTCACCTGTTTCCGGATGACGAACCGTTTGAAAAGCCATGCGACCCACGATCCGGTCATACATCTCCTCGATCACTTCGCCGCCGTCGGCGATCTTGCTGACTAACAGCCCTTTGTCGGTGCCACAGTCGTCTTCCCGGACGATCACATCCTGAGCCACATCTACCAAACGGCGGGTCAGATAGCCAGAGTCTGCGGTCCGCAAAGCCGTGTCCGCCAGACCTTTCCGGGCCCCGTGGGTGGAGATAAAGTACTCCAGCACCGTCAACCCTTCGCGGAAATTGGACTTAATGGGCAACTCGATGATACGGCCTGCCGGGTCCGCCATCAGACCGCGCATTCCGGCCAGCTGGGTCACCTGGGAAACGTTCCCCCGGGCACCGGAGTTGGCCATCATATAGATCGGGTTAAATTTACCCAATTTATTCATCAACACATCGGTGATATCATCCTTAGCTTGGCTCCAGACGGAGATCACCCGCTCATAACGCTCATCTTCGGTGATCAGACCGCGACGGTACTGTTTGAGGACCATTGCTACCTTCTCTTCGGCCTCGTCCAGGATCTTTTGTTTCTCCTCAGGTACCACCACATCAGAGACGGACATGGTGATGCCAGCCTTGGTGGAGAAGGAGTAACCCAGGGATTTCATGTTGTCCATGAGCACCGAGGTTTCCTTGGTACCAAAACGGCGGAAGCTTTCAGCGATCACTGTACCCAGGAACCCTTTTTTGAGCGCCTCTTGCTCCGGCATACTCTTGATTTTCTCAGAGATGTTGACCCCTTTTTCATAAATGAAATACTTCTCCGGTGTCCCGTCCATCAGGTTGGTCTTGGAAGGCTCATTGATATAAGGGAAGCCGGGAGGGAAGATCTCGTTGAAAATCAACTTGCCGACGGTGGTCAACAAAAACGCTTCTTGTTGCTTTTCGGTAAAGCACTCTTTGTTCAGGCTCTTCACCGGCACCGCGATCCGCGTGTGGAGTCCGGCAATTCCTTGGGTGTAAGCGTTGATCGCTTCTCCGGGTCCGGTAAAGACTTTTCCTTCCCCAGGCGCTCCGGCCTTCTCCAAACTCAGGTAGTAACATCCCAACACCATGTCTTGAGAAGGGGTGACCACCGGTTTTCCGTCTTTCGGATTGAGGATGTTCTGCGCCGCCAGCATCAGCAGGCGCGCTTCCGCTTGAGCTTCCGCAGATAACGGCACATGAACCGCCATCTGATCTCCGTCAAAGTCGGCATTGTAGGCGGTACAGACCAGCGGATGCAACCGGATGGCCCGCCCTTCCACCAAGATCGGTTCAAAAGCCTGGATACCCAGCCGGTGCAACGTCGGCGCACGGTTCAAGAGCACTGGGTGTTCCTTGATTACCTCTTCCAACACGTCCCACACTTCGGGATGAATCCGTTCCACTTTCCGCTTGGCACTTTTGATATTGTGAGCCAGACCTTTTGCCACCAGCTCTTTCATCACAAAAGGCTTGAACAGTTCCAGTGCCATCTCCTTGGGCAGACCACACTGATACATCTTCAGATAGGGACCGACGACGATCACGGAACGACCCGAGTAGTCTACCCGTTTTCCCAGCAGGTTTTGACGGAAACGACCTTGTTTCCCCTTCAGCATATGAGAAAGAGACTTGAGCGGACGATTGCCCGGTCCGGTGACCGGACGACCGCGACGTCCGTTATCGATCAGAGAGTCGACGGCCTCCTGCAACATCCGTTTCTCATTTTGCACGATGATATCCGGAGCACCCAAATCCAGAAGGCGCTTCAAGCGGTTGTTCCGGTTGATCACCCGACGGTAGAGATCGTTCAGATCGGAGGTGGCGAAACGCCCCCCGTCCAGTTGTACCATCGGACGCAATTCCGGCGGGATGACGGGCAGGACATCCGACACCATCCAATCCGGTTGGTTACCGGAGGCGCGGAAAGACTCCAACACTTCCAGCCGCTTGATCGCCCGACTGCGGCGCTGCCCTTGTGCCGTGTTCATTTCCTCTTTCAGGGCTTGCACTTCCTTATTGAGGTCGATCTCGGCGAGCAGACGCTTAATCGCTTCTGCTCCCATCATCGCGGTAAAAGCATTTCCGTATTTTTCTCGGTAGTTGCGGTACTCCTTCTCCGACAGGAGCTGTTTCTTCTCCAGTGGGGTGGCACCAGGGTCCACCACCACGTAGGAGGCAAAATAGATCACTTCCTCCAGAGAACGGGGAGACATATCCAGAACCAAGCCCATCCGGCTGGGAATCCCCTTGAAGTACCAGATATGGGACACCGGCGCAGCCAGTTCGATATGTCCCATCCGCTCCCGGCGCACTTTGGACCGTGTCACCTCGACGCCGCAGCGGTCACAGACCACGCCTTTGTAACGCACACGTTTATACTTTCCGCAATGACATTCCCAGTCTTTCGTAGGTCCGAAGATCTTTTCGCAGAAAAGACCTTCCTTCTCCGGCTTCAGGGTCCGGTAGTTGATTGTCTCCGGTTTTTTCACTTCGCCCCGGGACCAGGAGCGGATTTTATTCGGCGAGGCGAGACCGATTTTCATATACTCAAAGTTGTTGACGTCCAACACTGGGCATTCCTCCCTCGGGATCATCCCGTATCAACCTGTCGGCCGGCGGAGATCCTTTGATGGCAAAACGCCTCTTTGATTGAGGCCCGGCAAACCGGTTACGAAGTCGACCGCTTTGCTTGCTCCTGTTCCACAACCAAGCCGTTTCGTTCGTTGGCCGGTTCATCGTCCTCTGCGTAAAATTCTCTGATCTCGATCTCTTCCTGGTTTCTCCCCATCAGTTTGACATCCATGCCAAGGCTCTGCAGTTCCTTGATCAGAACTTTGAAGGAAGCGGGGACCCCAGGTTCAGGGACATTCTCACCCTTGACGATCGATTCATAAGTTTTTACACGTCCGATCTCATCGTCAGATTTGACCGTGAGGATTTCCTGGAGGGTGTAGGCCGCACCATAGGCTTCCAGCGCCCACACCTCCATCTCTCCAAAGCGTTGTCCGCCGAACTGAGCCTTTCCGCCCAGAGGTTGCTGTGTGACCAAAGAGTAAGGTCCGGTGGAACGAGCATGAATCTTGTCGTCCACCATGTGAGCCAGTTTGATCATATACATGACGCCCACAGTCACCCGATTTTCAAAAGCATCACCGGTGCGGCCGTCATGGAGCGTAGTCTTTCCGTCAGGGTCCAGGCCTGCTTCTTCCAGGGCTGAAAAGACCTCCATTTCCGAGGCTCCGTCGAAGACAGGGGTGGCCATATGCAATCCCATCTGCCGTGCTGCCATTCCCAAGTGCACTTCCAGCACTTGCCCGATATTCATCCGGGAAGGAACCCCCAAGGGATTCAGCACCACTTCCACCGGGGTTCCGTCAGGCAGGAAGGGCATATCCTCCTCAGGCAACACCCGAGCGATTACCCCCTTGTTTCCGTGACGGCCAGCCATCTTGTCCCCTTCGGAAATCTTCCGTTTCTGAGCGATATAGACGCGGACCATTTGGTTGACACCTGGAGGAAGTTCGTCCCCGTTTTCCCGTTCAAACACTTTGACGTCGACGACAATGCCGTCTGTTCCGTGAGGGACCCGCAGAGAGGTGTCACGCACCTCCCGCGCCTTCTCCCCAAAGATAGCATGGAGGAGGCGCTCCTCCGCCGTCAGTTCGGTGACCCCTTTGGGCGTCACTTTCCCCACCAGGATATCACCGGCCTTGATTTCGGCACCAATGCGAATAATCCCGCGTTCATCCAGATTTTTCAGGGCATCTTCCCCCACGTTGGGAATATCCCGGGTGATCTCCTCCGGTCCCAGCTTGGTGTCCCTGGCCTCGGATTCGTATTCCTCGATGTGAACCGAGGTATAGACATCTTCTTTGACCAGACGCTCGGACAGAAGGATGGCATCCTCGTAGTTGTACCCTTCCCAGGTCATAAATGCCACCAGGACGTTCCGTCCCAGAGCCATTTCCCCATTGTCGGTGGAAGGACCGTCAGCCAAGGTATCCCCTTTTGCCACTCGTTCACCGGCACGGACGAGCGCCCGTTGGTTAATGCTGGTCCCTTGGTTGGAACGGATAAACTTGCGCAGTTTATATTTATCCAGATCCCCGCGCACCACCTGACCGTCCACTTCTTCCTCATGGCGCACCCAGATCTCATCAGCGGAGACCCGTTCTACCACACCAGGACGTTTAGCCAGGATCATGACACCGGAATCCCGGGCCGCCTTGTATTCCATCCCCGTGCCAATGTACGGAGCTTCTGGTTTGAGAAGAGGAACCGCTTGCCGCTGCATGTTGGATCCCATGAGCGCCCGGTTGGAGTCATCGTTCTCCAAAAAGGGGATACAGGCCGTGGCTACGGATACCACCTGTTTCGGGGAGACATCCATATAGTCGATCCGCTCCGGAGGAAGGGGGAGAACCTCTTCCTTGTACCGTGCCACTACCTGTTCGCTGGCGAAGCGCCCTTCCTCATCCAATTCGGCATTGGCCTGAGCCACATAGTAGTTGTCCTCTTCATCCGCGGTTAAATAAGAGATCTCTTCTGTTACCTTGTGAGTCTCAGGGTCCACTTTCCGATAGGGCGTCTCAATAAAACCGTACTCATTGATCCGGGCAAAGGAGGACAGGGAGTTGATCAATCCGATATTGGGACCTTCCGGCGTCTCGATGGGACACATGCGGCCATAGTGAGAGTGGTGAACGTCCCGGACTTCCATACCGGCCCGCTCCCGGGTCAGTCCCCCAGGTCCGAGGGCGGACAGACGCCGCTTGTGGGTCAATTCCGCCAAAGGATTAACCTGATCCATAAATTGAGACAACTGACTGCTCCCGAAAAACTCCTTGATCGAGGCAATTACCGGTCGGATGTTGATCAACGCTTGAGGGGTAATCGCATTGGCATCCTGAATCGACATCCGCTCCCGAACCACCCGCTCCATCCGGGAGAGGCCGATACGAAACTGGTTTTGCAACAGTTCGCCTACAGAACGGAGGCGTCGATTCCCCAGATGGTCGATGTCATCGGTGCTCCCCACCCCGTGGAGAAGATTGATGAAATAGTTAATGGAGGCGATGATATCCTCTGGCGTGATATTCTTTACACCCTTGTCAATCTGACCGTTGGAGATCACCTCAACCACTTTTCCATCCTCAATGGGAGAGAAAACCTTTAGAGATTGCAGACGGATCAAACCGTCCTCCGGCACCCCGCCACGAACGGAAGTTTCCGTCCATCCGAGTCCCCCCTCTTTTTCCATATGGGGGAGCATGCGCTCCAGCAACCGACGGTCCACCACCTCACCCGCTTCAGCGATAATCTCTCCCGTCTCGGGATCGACCACGGCTTCAGCTAGGCGTTGGTTTAACAGCCGATTCTTGATGTGGAGTTTCTTATTAATCTTGTATCGACCTACATTAGCCAGGTCGTACCGCTTCGGATCAAAGAAACGAGAAAACAACAAGCTTCGGGCATTATCCGCCGTGGGCGGCTCACCCGGGCGCAGTCGCTCGTAGATTTCTATCAAAGCTTTCTCAGTGTTACCTGTGTTGTCCTTGTCCAGCGTGTTTCGGACGTATTCGTCATCACCCAGAAGATCCAGGATTTCGGCATCGCTAGAATAACCGAGCGCACGCAAAAGGACCGTCACCGGAATTTTCCGCGTACGATCGATTCGTACATAGATAATGTCCTTGGCGTCGGTTTCAAACTCTAGCCACGCCCCGCGGTTGGGAATGACGGTGGCGGTAAATGTGGGTTTCCCGTTTTTGTCGACTTTGCTATTATAGTAGACACTGGGCGACCGGACCAACTGGCTGACGATGACTCGTTCTGCACCGTTGATAATAAAGGTGCCCGTGTCCGTCATCAACGGGAAATCCCCCATAAAGACTTCCTGCTCTTTCACTTCGCCAGTCTCTTTGTTAATCAGGCGAACCTTCACCCGCAAAGGGGCGGCATAGGTGGCATCCCGCTCTCTGGATTCATCGACGGAGTACTTCGGTTCTTCCAAAGTGTAATCGATAAACTCCAAAACCAGATTGCCTGTGAAGTCTTCGATGGGTGAAATATCCTCAAACATCTCTTTCAAACCTTCATCCAGAAACCACCGGTAAGACTGTTGCTGGATTTCGATCAGGTTGGGCAGTTCAAGCACTTCGTTGATCCTTGCGTAACTGCGCCGCTTTCGCCGACCGTATTGGACTAATTTACCCGCCAAACAAGCTCCCCCCTCGAATCCAGTCGATTGGTTCACGACCTCATAAAGGTCGCTTCCACACATGGCCATCCACTGTCAACATCCACTCTGACACCTCAGAATGCTCCCAGAGGACTTTTCTGAATCCACTCCAATGACCCCTATATAAACCACCCAATAGTGTCTCTTATTTCCAACCATATGGTCTATTTTCATAGCGTAACCAAAAACTTCCTTGTATATTCACGACAAAAACTCCCTGATGCTGTCGAATGGCTGCATTCCACAAGCAGTGGGATAGCATTACAAAATGATATCACAGGCCAATACCCGCGTCAATGATTTTTATGCATTTGATTTCCAGGCACGAAGGATCCAGTAGCCCTTTTTCTTCTCTACCAGATCCACTTCGGCAAATCGGGTTTCCAGCTCCTTCTTGGCCGAAGCGCCTCCTTGCTGTTTACGGATGACGACCCAGAGACATCCCCCTGGAACCAATTGTTCATAGGCCTCTGCAAACAACCGGTAAACTGTCTTTTTGCCGGTACGAATGGGAGGGTTGGTCAGGATGGAATCGAACCGCCGATCCCTGAGGGCTGACAAACCATCACTCTCCCGGATCTCCACTTGCCGGGAAGTTCCGTTGAGTTCTGCATTTTGCCGTGCCAGCTCCAATGCTCTGCGGTTGAGATCCACCATCGTGACCCGACAGTGCGGTGCAAAGACGGAACAAGCAATCCCCACCGGTCCATAGCCACACCCCAGATCCAAGATCTCCCCCTCTTCAGGTAGCTCGGCAGTATCGATCAAGAGCCGGGATCCATAATCGACCCCTTTCTTTGAAAAAACACCGGCATCCACCAGAAAACGAAAAGTCTTCCCGCGCAAAAGCGCTGTGATTTCCCGTTCATCCCTGGCTACACCGGGTTCCTTGGAAAAATAGTGGTCCGTCATCCTCATTCACCTCGATAATGAAAAACCGCCGGCTAATCGCCGGCGGGTCCGGCATGTCAGGCGGATTACTTCAGCTCCACCGTAGCACCGGCTTCTTCCAGTTTGGACTTAATTTCTTCGGCTTCCTCTTTGGAGGCGCCTTCCTTGACCGGAGCCGGGGCACCGTCCACCATCGCCTTGGCTTCTTTCAGACCCAGACCGGTGATTCCCCGAACCGCTTTGATGACGTTGATCTTGGAGGAGCCGGCGGCAGTCAAGATGACGTCAAATTCAGTTTGCTCTTCAGCAGCTTCCTCAGCTCCGGCAGCGCCAGCCACTGCAACAGGAGCCGCGGCGGTAACACCGAACTCTTCTTCGATCGCTTTTACCAATTCGTTCAATTCGAGCACGCTCATGCCTTTGATGGCTTCAAGAATTTGCTCATTACTCATGATGGTACCTCCCGATAAATGTATTTTTCACGAGATCTCTAAGAAGCAGAGAATCTCCCAAACCCAGCTTAAGCTTCGGCGCTTTTGCTTTCGCCCTCGCCATCTTTGTCGGCCACTGCTTGAACAGCCAGGGCGAAGTTGCGCATCGGCGCCTGCAACACGGACAGAAGCATAGACAGGAGACCTTCCCGGGAGGGCAGTTCAGCCAGCTCGGTGATCTGCTCCAAGCTAACCACTTGTCCTTCCACCACTCCGCCTTTGATCTCCAGCTCTTTATTTTCCTTGGCGAACTTGTGCAGAATCTTGGCAGGTGCCACTACATCCTCATTGGAGAAGGCAATAGCTGTCGGCCCCACCAGTTTGTCATCCAGTTCGGTCAGGTTCGTTTGGGCTGTCGCGCGGCGAGTCATGGTATTTTTCAGTACCTGGTATTCTACACCGGCTTCCCGAAGTTGCTTGCGCAGTTCGGTCATCTGAGAGACACCGAGCCCGCGATAATCCGTCAGGATCGTCGACTTGCTCTGGGTCAACTTATCGGCGATTTCAGCCACAATCTGCTTCTTGTTCTCAATTGCCGTGGACATGGGATCCACCTCCTCAACTAAAGTATCGGCAAAGGAAAAGGCCTTCGCAGACAGACGAAGGCCGGGAACAAACCCATCCTCATAGGACGGATGTATGTTCATACCTCGGCAGGAATTTAAGCACCTGTTCCGGTGCACCGGCTGTCTACGGCAGAATCTGATTCAATTGTGATGGCACAGATTGATGAAGCACATCAGCGGCCGGTGAAACTGGAAGTGTTGACACCGACCCCCGGTCCCATGGTGGAAGAGACAGTAGCGCTCTTCATGTATTGGCCCTTGGCGGCTGACGGCTTGACCTTGATCAAAGTATCGATCAAAACCCGGAAGTTTTCGGCCAATTTGTCGGTACCAAAGGAAACCTTGCCGATCGGAGCATGAACGTTGCCAGCCTTGTCGGCGCGATACTCGATTTTACCTGCTTTCACTTCTTCGACGGCCTTGGCCACCTCAAAAGTGACGGTCCCGGTTTTCGGATTGGGCATCAATCCCCGAGGCCCCAAGATCCGGCCTAGCTTACCCACTTGACCCATCATGTCTGGGGTAGCAATCACCACATCAAAGTCCAGCCAGCCTTGGCTCACTTTTTGGACCAGATCTTCTTCGCCTATAAAATCAGCACCGGCTTGCTCGGCTTCCTTGGCTTTCTCGCCTTTGGCGAAGACCAGCACCCGCTTGGTCTTACCCGTCCCGTGAGGCAACACCACAGCACCGCGCACTTGCTGGTCGGCACGCTTGGTGTCTACACCCAAACGGAAAGCAGCTTCGACAGTTTCGTCAAACTTGGCCGGAGCCACCTCTTTCACCAGCTGGAGGGCCTCCTCCAACTCGTAAGCTTGTTCCCGGTCGATTTTCTTCAATGCATCTTGATACTTCTTGCCATGTTTAGCCACGGTATTTCCTCCCTTCGTGGTCATAACGGATGATCCTCCCACTCGCACCGACAACCCGTGGCGGTCATCGGTGCAGTCACACTCAGTCTTCGACGCGGATTCCCATGCTGCGAGCGGTTCCTTCCACTATCCGCATCGCGGCTTCTACATCGGCAGCATTCAAATCAGGCATTTTCAACTCCGCAATTTCGCGGACCTTATCCCGCTTGATCGTCGCTACACTGCTCTTGTTGGGCTCTCCGGAAGCTTTGTCAATGCCGGCTGCTTTTTTCAACAGAACCGCTGCCGGAGGGGTTTTCGTCACAAAGGTGAACGAACGATCTTCAAACACGGTGATTTCCACCGGAATGATCATCCCCGCCTGATCAGAGGTGCGAGCATTGAACTCCTTACAGAATCCCATGATGTTGACGCCCGCCTGCCCCAGCGCCGGACCTACCGGCGGTGCCGGATTCGCTTTGCCAGCCGGGATCTGCAGCTTGACGATTTTGATGACTTTTTTGGCCACACCATCCAACTCCCTTCCAGAATGTGGTTCCCTCGGGTTAAACCCTCCCACGGTCAGACAAAACCGGGTGCTGTCCGGGATGTGGCACAAGTCCCGAATCAGCCGGAAGCAAACACAATCAACTTATCACAAATTCAGCCAAAAAGAAAGACCGTACACAGGTTCAAATTTTTCCCACCTGGTTGAAATCAAGCTCCACTGGAGTTTCCCGACCGAACATGTTCACCAGTACTTTTAACTTCTGGCGATGGGGATCCACCTCTTCGATCTTGCCGACAAAATCTGCGAAGGGACCCTCCAACACCTTGACGCTTTCCGAAACGGAAAAGGCCACTTTGGGCCGGGCCTCTTCCATCCCCATCTGATTGAGAATGGCGTGAACTTCCTCGGGCATAAGGGGGGTCGGTTTCGCCCCGCCCCCAGGCGAACCGACGAAGCCCGTCACACCGGGGGTGTTGCGCACCACATACCACGAGTCGTCGGTCATCACCATCTCGACCAACACATATCCCGGGAAAACCTTGCGCTGGACTATTTTCTTTTTCCCGTCTTTGTGTTCCACTTCCTCTTCCGTCGGGACGAGAACGCGAAAAATTTTATCTTGCATGTCCATAGAGTGGACACGTTTTTCCAGATTGGTTTTCACCTTGTTCTCGTACCCCGAATAGGTGTGGACCACATACCAGTTCTTCTCCATGAAATCAGGGCATAATGGCCCTGTCCCCCCTTATGACACAAGATTAGCTGATTTGCTCGATCAGTGTAGCAATCCCTAAATCGATCAACAAGATAAACAGCGTAACCAGAACTACCGTCACGATCACGACCAGCGTAAACTTGATCATTTCTTGACGCGTGGGCCAACGAACTTTTTTCAGTTCGGCAACGCCAGTCTTGAAAAAATCGATAATTCCGGTCACGCTCCGTTTGATGCCAGTGCCAAGTCGGCCGAGAAAACCCATGAGCGTCCCCCCCTAAATCTCACATCATTTGGTTTCGCGATGCAGGGTGTGCCCGTTGCAACGGGGGCAATGTTTCCGGAATTCCATGCGATCGGGATGATTCCGTTTATTTTTAGTGGACGAATAGTTACGCTCCTTGCACTCTGTGCATTCCAACGTGATCAAAACACGCATGATCAACCACCTCCTCGAATACAGCGCCCACAAATTTTTACAGACACCATACAAATACCCAAACAACATTATCATACGAAGAATGGCATGTCAATGAATCAGAAGACATGCCCTCCATGACTGACGAGGTTTCCCCGCTTCAAACCATCGGGAATTCTTTTCACTTTTTTTCGCGAGAGAGAAGGAAATTGACACATCATGTCGAAATTAGAGAGCAAGGACCATCATAGTCGGTGATGACAAACGCATTTCGGGTTTCCCCATAGAAATCTTTCCCCTAGGTTATGTCTAATCAATCCTCACCGGGGGCCCTGCATAATCGTCGCCAAACCCTTACCAAAGCATAGCGAGACCAGGGAGTAAAAGCAACTTCAGGGCAGACGAGTGCCTGATGGATGCAGAGGATCTCCCGGTCACAAAAGCTTCTCCTTCTCTTTTACATCGAAACGGAAATGATGCATCGCCCTAGAAACGTTGAGATAACCTACGTTGGAAGACGGTCGGGATGGGGTTGCACATTTCGTCACCCCAGTTGGGATGATCCAAAAATTCCAACCCAACCCTCCTGTGACGACTTTTTCACAACGTTTCTAGGAAGAGACCCCACGTACTTCGATATAACGCTCCAGCTTCCGTTTCACACGTTGGAGGGCATTGTCGATGGATTTGACGTGCCGTTTGAGGTCGACGGCGATCTCCTGATAGGATCGTCCGTCCAAGTACAACATCAACACTTGACGCTCCAAATCGCTCAAAATTTGTGACATTTTGTCCTCGATGTCGTCAAACTCTTCCTGATTGATATAGAGTTCTTCCGGATCCGAAGCCCTTCCCCCTGTCAAAATATCCATCAGGGTGCGGTCGGAATCCTCATCGTAGATGGGCTTGTCCAAGGAAATATAGGAGTTGAGCGGAATGTGTTTTTGACGGGTCGCCGTCTTGATCGCGGTGATGATCTGGCGTGTGATGCACAGCTCGGCAAAAGCTTTGAAGGAGGCCAGCTTGTCCCCGCGGAAATCCCGAATCGCCTTGAACAGTCCAATCATACCTTCTTGCACAATGTCTTCATGGTCTGCTCCAATGAGGAAATAGGAGCGAGCTTTGGCGCGCACGAAATTTTTGTATTTGTTGATTAATTGTTCCAGTGCAGCCCCATCATCCGCTCGGACGTATTCCACCAGCTCTTCGTCGGCCATCAATTCATAGTCCGTCAACGTACATTGGAGATTGACGCTCACTTTCATCCCTCCGACCCGTTGGCTGGAAAACCATGATAGCTATATTATAGCTGAGTTGCAACAAAAACGTCAATTTTTCACCTATTTTTTCCGTCTCCAATTTTCCAGCGTTTTCAATATCTCCTCCCCCAGCCCCTGTCCCAGGGTGTTCTTGGACTCATAGGCCCCCTTGAGTTCGCTGGAAATATTCCCTTTCATCCGCCTGAATTCCTCCAGCAACTCCCGGGAGGAAAGGCGGTAGGCCCCCTGTCCGAACACGATCCGCTGTTCCAGATAATCGGAGGTAGCTACATAAATTCGGCGCCCGCTCTTTCGATGCTGCTTGACCAGGCGTTCGATCATCTGATCCGCCGTCTCGTGTTCTTTGGTGTAATAGATCGTGATTTGTTGTTCCGAATGTCGAGACCCTGCTCCCGGAATCCGATGTGCATCAAAGACGAGGAACACCCGGCGCTCAGAGGTAGCCTGGTATTCCGACAGCAAGGTCGCCAATTGGTGACGGGCTTCTTCCAGAGGGAGCCGGGACCACTCCTCATGGGCCCCGATCACATTGTATCCATCCACGATGAGCCACTCTTCCAAGTCCTTCACAGCTCATTTCTCCCGTCCGCGAAGCACTTCATACATGAGGAGTGCCGCCGCCACGGAAGCGTTGAGGGAAGAGACAGCCCCCTTCATGGGCAGACCCACGGTATAATCGCACTTCTCCTTGAGAAGGCGACTAACTCCCTTTCCTTCATTACCAATGACGAGAGCGACGGGAAGGGAATAATCCACCTCATCATAGCGGGCGGGAGCATCTGCATCACCAGCGATCAGCCAGATTCCCCGTTCCTTCAACTCGTCGGCAGTCCGGTTGAGGTTGGTCACCCGGACCACCGGAATATGCTCAATGGCGCCAGCGGAGGTCTTGGCCACCGTCGGTGTGAGACCTGCAGACCGTCGCTTGGGGATCACCACACCATGAACACCCGAAGCATCCGCGGTGCGAAGGATCGATCCGAGATTATGAGGATCTTCAATCCCATCGAGCAACAGAAAAAAAGGGGATTCCTCCCGCTCCTCCGCCCGCTGGAACAGCTCTTCCAGCTCCGCATAACGCCAGGGTTCCGCCTGAGCCGCCACTCCTTGATGATTGGCACCCGCGGCCACCCGATCCAAAGTCTGGCGAGGCACCTGCTGTACATTGACTCCCTTTCGCCGAGCGTCACCCAGGAGAGGACCGAGCCCGCCCTTTCCCTTGCCAGCCCCTTCCGCCACCAGAAGTTTGCTCATGGGGCGTCCTGCTCTCAGAGCCTCCTTCACTGCCCGGCGGCCGATCACCCATTCATTCTCCATCCTCCAACGCTCCCTCCAGTGATTGGATCACCTGCTCCATCCCTTGTGTCAACCGATCGATATTTCCGGTGAGATACCAATATCCGATCAAAGTTTCCAAACCCGTGCTGTAACGATAATCAAGTGTGTTGGCGTTTTTGGGAATACTCCTGGACTTGGCGTTCCTTCCCCGCTTGACCACCGCTTTTTCTTCTTCAGTCAAGTCGTGCTCCAGTAACCTGACAGCCTCCGCCTGTGCAGCAGCAGACACGAAATGGACTGCCTGCCCGTGGATCTGATTGGGTCGTGTCTCTCCCTGGGCCAACAGGTGATGGCGAATAAATAGTTCATAGACCGCATCCCCCAGGTACGCTAACAGCAAGGGGTGGATCTCTTCCGGTCTTTTTTTCAGTGTTTCAGTCTGTCCTAAAATCGACTCCATCTCATTTCCTCCGCCAGCGGACACCTTGTGGTGTGTCCTCCAAAATAATCCCCTGCTCGGCCAACTGGTCCCGAATGGCATCCGCTCGTTTGAAATCCCGGGCGGCCCGGGCCTGTTGCCGTTCCTGGATCAGGGCTTCAATCTCTCCTGCGAGGGCCACCTCGTCTCCCCCTGTCACCAATCCCAAAATTTCGTCTCCAAATCGATGGATCCAATCTAACACCATCGTAAGGGAACCTGTGGGAACAACAGAGCGGACCACTGTCTCGTTGGCAAATTTAACCGCCTCATGTAATACGCTGATCCCATTGGCTGTATTCAGGTCATCATCCATCGCCACTTCAAACTCTTGGGTCAGAGCTGCAAGACGCTCTTTCACTTCCGGCTCAGCCTCTCCTTCCTGAGCCGCCCCCAATCGATGATGCAGGTTGGTCACCGCTGTGTCGAAGCGTTCCAGATTGCCTTCGATTTGCTGGATCGCCTCATGACTGAAGGAGATAGGATTCCGATAATGGGCCGACAGCAGAAAGTAGCGGAGCGCCCGGGGGGAATATTGTTCCTTCAATTCATGGACACGAACCACGTTGCCCAGGGATTTAGACATCTTTTCGCTGCCCAGGTTGATATATCCATTGTGAAGCCAGTACCGGACAAAAGGCTTCCCCGTCCAGGCTTCGCTCTGAGCGATTTCGTTTTCATGATGGGGAAAGCAGAGATCCATCCCCCCAGCGTGCACATCCAATGTATCCCCGAGATATTTCCTGGACATGGCGGAGCACTCGATATGCCAGCCGGGACGTCCATGACCCCAGGGGCTTTCCCAACTGATTTCACCGGGCTTCGCTTTTTTCCAGAGGGCAAAATCTAGCGGGTTCTCCTTCTTCTCATTCACTTCGATCCGAGCTCCCACATTCAGTTGCTCCATCGACTGCCCGGACAATTTACCATAGTCCGGTTTCCGCTGCGCCCGGTAGTAAACATCCCCCTCCCGCTCATAAGCGTATCCCTTATCGACCAGGACGCGAATCGCCTCCAGCATTTCCGGGATGTGTTCTGTCGCCTTCGGATGGATATCCGCCCGTTGCACCCCTAGAGCATCCATATCCTCGAAATACGCCTGGATATAGTGTTCCGCCAACGCTTGGACCGTCGTGTCCTCCTGCTTGGCCGATTCGATCAACCGATCGTCGACATCGGTGAAGTTTTGCACATAAGTAACATCGTAGCCTTTGTATTGCAAATACCGCCGGACCACATCAAAAAAGACAAACACTCGAGCGTTTCCGATATGAATATAGTTGTAGACGGTCGGCCCACACACATACATGGCGACTTTCCGGTCATTCTGCGGTCGAAAAGGTTCAAGCTTTCTGGTTTGTGTGTTGAACACGCGTAATGTCATCCTGCTGCTGCTCCTCTCGAATGGTTTCCTGTTCCTTTATCAGACGTTTCAATTGATATTTCAGGCAGTCGATGTCGTACTCCATCTCCTGACATGCTTCCGCCACCGGGTCCGGCAGATTGGCATGATCCAGATCACTGGAGGATCCGACACGAACTCCGTCCTGAATCACTACATGGCCGGGAACCCCGACGACGGTGGAGTTGGGGGGCACTTCCTTGAGCACCACAGAGCCTGCACCGATCTTGGAGCTGTGGCCGATCCGCATCGATCCCAAAACTTTGGCACCTGTAGCGATCATGACACCATCTTCAATGGTGGGATGACGCTTGCCCTTTTCCTTACCGGTCCCACCCAAAGTGACCCCTTGATAGATGGTTACGTGATTGCCGATCTCACAGGTTTCGCCGATCACCACACCCATCCCGTGATCAATGAACAATCCCCGGCCGATACGGGCACCCGGATGAATTTCGATGCCCGTCAGGAAGCGGGCAAACTGTGAGAGAATCCGGGCGACCAGAAACCTTTTTCGCTGATAAAACCAGTGCGCAATCCGGTACATCCAGATCGCATGCAAACCGGAGTAAGTCAAAACCACTTCTGCCAAGCTCCGGGCTGCCGGATCTCTCTCAAAAACTGCATCAATATCGGATTTCATGATCGAGCGAACCTCTTTCCACCACCGAAATGGATTCACAGTTCTCCCCTCCTTCAAATTGTGGCTGGTAAAAATTTAGGGTCAACCGTAGTTGATTCGCTATATTTTAGATGGTTCGATCGTACTCATCAGCAGATCGGAGTCCATTCCCAGTCCAAAAAAAATCTCTGCAGCGCAAAGGCTGCAGAGACGGATAGAATCCGCGGTTCCACTCTGCTTAGCCGGACCTTCCATCCGACCCGCTCTTCCCGTTAACGGCGGGCACCGGCCCAACCCTACCACCTTAAAAACAAAGGTTTGAGGCTTCAGGGGGCGGCTCACGGGTGCATTTCCGTCAGTCGGGAAACGGAGTTGTTTCAGCCGAGCAACTCCTCTCTGTCGGATCCCTTCCGCCGTACTCTCCCGATCATCACCTGGTTAGATTACCGATGAAGCAGGCTCTCCTGCCGCTTCCGTATCACTTAAACCCTATTATATACTCCGTCTTCACTGACCACAATAACGACCGTCAGCAGGAAAAAGGTTCAAGCCTGCCGCTGCAAGAAACCCTTCAATCGGGACAGCACCGTCTCTTTTCCTAACAGGGAGATCGTCTCTCTCAGATCCGGTCCATGCACCTCGCCAGTCACGGCAGCCCGCACTGGCATAAACAGCTGTTTCCCCTTGTAGCCGGTCTCCTTTTGAACTGCCTTCATTAGCTGTTTAATGGTATCCGGAGTCAGCTCTTCCTCCGTGGATTCCAGTTGGCCAATCAGTGCTTCTACCACAGTGGGGACTTGTTCTTGGGCCAGGACCTCTTCGGCTTCATCGGAGTAGGCTACTTCCTGCCGGAAAAACATTTCCGTCAGCTCGACCACCTGAGCTACATAGTCTAGCTGTTCCTGGTAAAGTCCCACCAGGCGAGTCACCCATTCCTTCTCTTCACCGACGGGTTGTTCTCCGATCCGTCCGGCCTGGGCCAAGTGGGGAATGGCCAAGTCGGTAATCCGCTCCAGAGAGGATTCTTTGATATAGTGGTTGTTCATCCATTTCAATTTCGCCGTGTCAAACACCGCTGGCGCTTTGGAGACACGCTCCAGTGAGAACAGGTGAATCAGCTCATCCAGGGAGAAAATTTCCTCTTCCGCTTTCTCTCCTTCCGGCGCCCACCCCAGCAGCACCAAGAAATTGATGATCGCTTCGGGAAGGTAGCCCAACTCCCGATACTGATCGATAAACTGAATGATCGATTCATCCCGTTTACTCATCTTCTTCCCTTCGGGATTCAGGATGAGAGAAGCATGAGCAAAGACCGGAGCCTCAAATCCCAAGGCCTCATACAGGAGAATCTGCCGGGGAGTGTTGGAGATGTGCTCTTCCCCCCGAACCACATGAGTAATCTCCATCAAAGCGTCGTCTACTACCACCGCAAAATTGTAGGTAGGACGTCCATCGGGACGTTGAATGATGAAATCGCCGATGCCCTCTGTTTCAAACTGGACCTCTCCCCGCACCTCATCCTGGACGGTAATCACTCGATCTTCCGGCACACGGAAACGGATGGAGGACTTCCGCCCTTCTCGCTCAAAAGCTTGTCGCTCTTCTAGGGTCAGGTGGCGACAGCGACCGCTGTATTTTGGAGCCTTTCCTTCCGCCAACTGCTGTTCGCGCTCCTGCTCCAACTCTTCCTGGGTGCAGTAGCAAGGATAGGCCTGTCCGGCGGCCAGCAGTTTTTGCAGGTGCTCCTGATAGATCTGCAAGCGTTCCATGGAACGGTAAGGCGCATGGGGGCCACCCACATCTACGCTTTCCTCCCAATCGATGCCCAGCCACTTCAACGCTTCCATTTGTTTTTGCTCGGCATCGGCCAGGTTGCGTTCTACATCGGTATCCTCAATTCGGACCACAAAGGATCCACCATTTTTTCGGGCCCACAGATAACTAAAGAGCGCCGTCCGAGCCCCCCCGATGTGCAGATGCCCCGTGGGGCTGGGCGCATAACGCGTGCGAACTTCCTTCATGGTCTCCGTTCACCTCTTGTGCGTGCTGAGATCTGCGTGTTGATTCATCCTGTTTCGGAAGGAGGCCTCACCAGATCCTCCCGCCAGCAATCTAGTGAAAAAGTCGTCACCCCCCCAGGACACCAAGCCCCTCGTATCCAGTGCATTTCCCATTCGTGTCGTGATCGTCTTAGACCTACCAAGTCACAACGCTTTTAGATGGATGGCAAAAACGCTTAGGCAGTGCACGACTCTCTCTCCCTGCTTCCCCGCTTTATCGACAGACTGTCTCAGACTGAACCAAACAGACAACTGCCATCGAAGCGATCCCTTCTTCCCGGCCGGTAAAGCCGAGTTGTTCCGTAGTCGTCGCCTTGACATTAATATGGGATAAGTCCGCTTGCAACAGTTGGGCGACGCGCTCCCGGATCGCCGGAATATGGGGTGCCATCTTTGGTTTCTGGGCAATCACAGTCGCATCCAGATTCCCGAGTACATAGCCTGCATCAACGGCCATTTTCCATACTTCGCGGAGTAATTTTGCACTGTCTGCTCCCTCATACTGGGGATCCGTGTCGGGAAAGTGAGTTCCGATATCTCCTTTTCCCAATGCTCCAAGTATAGCATCGGTGATCGTGTGCAGGAGGACATCGGCATCGGAGTGTCCCACCAGCCCCTTGGAATAAGGAATGTTCACTCCACCCAGGATCAACGGGCGATCCTGCGCAAACTGATGTACATCAAACCCTTGTCCCACTCTGATCATTGCGGTCGACTCCTCATCTTCCAGATCGCCTCCGCCAGAATCATATCTTCTGGCGTGGTCAGCTTAAAATTGCTGTAATCCCCTTTCACCACCCGGACCAGGGTTCCCATCGCCTCCACCAACATGGCATCATCAGTGGCGGCCAAGCCTTTTCTCCTACCTTCCTCATGGGCTTGTACCAACAAGGAACGGCGGAAAACCTGAGGGGTTTGCACCGCCCACAGACGGCTTCGCTCCAGGGTGCCAGTCACATCCAAATCCGGGGTGACTTCTTTGATCGTGTCTTTGACAGGAACCGCCAACACCGCGGCACCCACTCTCTTCGCTTGGACCAACAACTCTGAGATCTGTTCATGGGTTACAAAGGGGCGAACTGCATCATGAACCAGCACCCACTCCGTCTCCAGTTCCTGCAAAGCACGATAGACACTGTCCTGCCGCTCCGGTCCCCCGGCTGTGATTCTTACTTTTTCCCGGGGGAGTCTGTATTCATCCAACAACTGCGAGACTGACGTTTCCTCATCACGATGGACAGCCAGCACCATTCGGCTGATGGCGGGATGATCGAGAAAGACACGAAGCGTCCGGATCAGCACCGGTTCCCCGCACAGATCGAGAAACTGCTTGCTGATCGCGGCCCCCATCCGCTTTCCCTTCCCCGCAGCCGGGATCACTACACCTGCGTTCACCGCATATCTCCTTTCAAACACAAGAGAGCCCGGCGGCGAGATGTTCACCTGGCGCCGGGCGTCCGGAAACGCTCTTGGTTTTAGAGCGCTTTTTCCAGCAATTTCGGTTTGGCAAAAATCATTCTCCCTGCAGATGTTTGTAACACACTGGTGACCAAAACGTCAATCCGTTCTCCAATGTATTCCCGTCCACCCTCGATGACAATCATGGTGCCGTCATCGAGATAGGCCACTCCTTGACCATGTTCTTTCCCGTCTTTGATCACCTGAACATTGATCTCTTCTCCGGGGAGAACCACCGGTTTAACTGCATTGGCCAGATCATTGATGTTTAGCACCTTGACTCCCTGCAGTTCACACACCTTGTTCAAATTGAAGTCGTTGGTGACCACTTTTCCGGATAACACCTTGGCCAGTTTAACCAGCTTGCTGTCCACTTCGGACACTTCTTCAAAGTCCCCTTCATAGATCAGCACACGCATATTGAGTTCTTTCTGGATTTTGTTCAGGATATCCAAGCCTCGCCGCCCCCGATTCCGTTTCAAAACATCGGAAGAGTCGGCGATATGCTGGAGTTCCTCCAGAACAAAGCTGGGGATGACCAAAGTGCCTTCCAAAAATCCTGTCCGGCAGATATCGGCGATCCGTCCGTCGATAATCACGCTGGTGTCCAAGATTTTATGTTCTACATTGTCGCGGTCGCGGCTTTCCTTTTCTTTTTTGCCACGATCCTTTCCTTGACGATTCACGGTAAAGATGTTGATTAATTCATCCCGTTTTTTATATCCGACCCGGAACCCCAAGTATCCCAGCAGAGCAGACACCAGAATGGGCAGAATCGACGAGACGACCGGCAACGGCAATTCCGACAAGGGGGGCTCGATCAGAAATGCTACGATAAGACCAAAGATCAAACCCATTGTACCGAACAGCGTATCTGCCGCTGGTATTTTCACCAAGCGCTCTTCACTCCAGTGGATCCAACGAACGATCACATTTCCAGTGAACCAGTAGGTCAACAGGTACAGGAGGAGCGCCCCCAGGACGGCTCCGATATATGGAGGGGCCGGTACTTCAACAAATCCGATAGGTGGTTGTTGAAGCATCCGAAAGAATGCCGGTCCCAGGTAAAAACCGAGTGTCGCTCCGATCAATATGAAGGCCAAATGGACAGACCTTTTCAGCACGGGGCTTCACCTCCTCATTCACATTATAGACAATCACTGGAAATCAAAACCCTGTTTTTTTGCATCTCAGAGGAAATATCCCCGCCCTGCCGAGTCAGGCCCGTTCCACCCGGGACTTACTCTCCGAAAGAATAATCTCATCTAACAACCCAAAGGCTTGGGATTCTTCCATCTCCTTCGCAAGTACCAGTTCACTGATCAGAATTTGGCGGGCATTGTCCAACATCTTGCGTTCCCCCGTGGAGAGACCTTTCTCCTTGTCCCGAAGCATCAGACAGCGAACCACATCGGCCAAATCATAGATATCTCCGCTTTTCATCTTGTCAAGATTGGCCCGATAACGGCGATTCCAATTGCTTGACACATCTGAGCTACCATTGGCCAACCGCTCGATCACCTCGGAAATCGTCTTCTCGTCGACTACTTCCCTCAGACCGATGCTGTCCACCTTAGACATCGGGATCATCACTTTCATATCGCCGACAGGCATGCGCATCACATAATAACGTTGCGATTCCCCGAGAATCTCCTTCTCTTCGATCGCCTCAATGATGCCGGCGCCGTGCATGGGGTACACCACTTTATCGCCGATGTTGAACACTCGACCCACCTCCAAAGGCAATATCCATTTCCAAGATATCACAATCAGGGGTATAAGTCAATAAATTAAAACAGTAATCTTAGCACATATCAAACAGTAACGTCAATAGTTTTTTAACAAAAGGTTCATTTTCGGGTGGAAAGCCGGAACAAATTGACACTTTCTTCAAGGAAGAGCTATAATCATTTTGTACGGAATCTTCGATCGCTTCGGACAGTTTCCTCATACCCCGATCCGGTGCTGACGTATGGAATGGAAGAGGTGAAAAGAGTTGGAAACCAAAAACCTGCAGACTTTTCAGCAACAAGTGGAGGACTTGCTTTTGAGACATCGGAGTGTGTTGGACGTTTCCTCCAAATTCCAGGAATCCAACAGTCGGGTGAACCGTGCCCTAATGAAGGCAGTGACAGAATGCGGCTGCATTCAGATCCAGGCAGCCCGTCAACCCTTTGCAGAAGGAACACCTCTTGCGGAAACCAAAAACTCCCTCGACTCCCATCTGAACGGATCATTATGTGACCATTGTCTCGAAGTCGTCAAAACGGAGATGGGAAAAAATCTGTTTTATTTGGCTGCCATGTCTAACCTGCTTGAAGTTCAACTGGACGAAGTGGTAAAAGAGGAATCAGAAAAGCTTTCCACTCTCGGGGTGTTCCATATGAGATAAATGCAAAAGGATTCTCGGGCAAAAACCCCAAATCTGTACATCCAGATTCACTAAGGATGTCTCGATCTATTCTACAATAAACTCCTAACTCCCTTCTATTTTTTCTAAAAATGTAAAATCTAGATCGACTGTGAATAAGAACGAACTCCCCTGCAATCTTAAAAACGGCAAAAAAACACCCCTGTGTTTCACAGGGGTGTTTCATCTTTTCATGGTTTCAATTCTTCAATCGGCTCCTCCTGATCCCGATGACGCCTTCTGGAAATGGAACGCTTGACTCCATAAAAGGCATACAGAACCAAGGGGATAAAGACGATCTTGGGAAACTCCGACGGATAGCGAGCCGCCAACCCTCCCATCAAGATGAGAATCAGAGGGGCGATCCAATAGGCTCTCCTGGGAATCCCTAGTTTTTTGAAGTTTGGATACTTGATTTGACTGATCATCAGGTAAGAAAGTAACAGCATCCCGAACACCAGATAACCGGGCCCGTTTACCATGTCACTGTACAGAGCCATGGTGGCGAGAACCCCCCCGGCGGCTGTGATAGGTAGCCCAATAAAATAGCCGGGAATCCCGGGTTTCACATTGAAGCGTGCCAGACGAATCGCGCCACAGACGGGAAACGCAGCTGCGATAACCCAACCGATCGGTCCGAGTTGATAAAGAATGGATTTATACATAATCAGTGCAGGTGCCACTCCAAAAGAAACCAGATCGGAGAGAGAGTCCAACTCTTTTCCGAATTCACTCTGAGTGTTGAGCATCCGGGCGACCCGTCCGTCCAGACCATCCAGAAACATCCCGATGATCACCATAATCGCCCCGTACTCCCATTGTGCTTCCACCGCGAGAATGATAGCCATCATTCCCAAAACCAAGTTCCCAACGGTGAAAACGCTCGGTAAGGCTCGTGCAAACATGAAAGGGAACCTCCTATAATACTGAAGTTGCCGTCTCTCCGGCGGTAAAGCCCCTCCTTTCCCGCGTAAAAAGAGGTTTATAGTGTATTCATTCTATGGAATTTAGATATGTCTGTCAATAAAGACCTGTTCCTGGATCCGTTTCAACCCTTCCTTGATCGTCCGGGCCCTTACATCTCCGATTCCTTCCACTTCATCCAACTCCTCGATGGTGGCCATCATCGCCCGCGGAAGAGATTTAAAGCCCTCAACAAGATTTTGGATGATCGGTGCTGGCAGGCGGGGAATTTTGTTGAGAATCCGATATCCCCTCGGAGCCACAACCTCCTCATGCAGGTCGTTATTAACATGATACCCCAGAGCACGGACGATATGGTTGTGTTCCAATAATTCGTCTGCGGACAGTCTGCTGAGGCGGGCCAATACTTCCGAAGGTTGACAATCCGGATCGAAATAATAGTCCCGGATCACTAGATGAGCCTCTTTTTCCACATGGACCACCAGTTCCTCCAGCTGCATGCTGATCAAGCGGCCTTCAGTTCCCAGCTCGTTAATATATCGTTCAATCTCGCTTTTGATACGCAGTACCATCTCGATCCGCTGGATCACCATCGCCACTTCATTCAGCGTGACCAGTTCCTCAAATTCCAGTGCGCTCAGGTTGGTCATAGACTGATCCAATACAGACTTGTATTTTTCCAGGGTCTGTATCGCTTGATTAGCCTTGGTAAGAATCACACCGATTTCTTTGAGCGCATACCGGTGATTCCCTTGGTACAGGGTGATCACATCGCGGCGCTGGGAGATGGAGATCACCAATTTTCCCGTCTGCCGCGCCGTACGTTGTGCAGTCCGGTGCCGGATCCCCGTCTCCGTGGACGGAATGGAGGAGCTGGGGACCAACTGCGTATTAGCATATAAAATCCGCTTGCCGTCATCGGACAGGATGATCGCCCCATCCATCTTGGCCAACTCGTACAGAAAGGCCGGCCCAAAAGGGCAATCAATATGGAATCCCCCGTCCACAATTTCACGAACGGAATCGTCATAACCTACTACGATGAGCGCCCCCGTTTTGGCTCCAAGAACGTTGTCCAAGCCCTCACGGAACATGGTGCCAGGTGCTACCAGCCGCAATGTATTACTCTCAAAATGATCCTTTTTCTCTTCTTTCAATGATCCTACCCTCCCAGCACCGCTTCCAATGCTTCTTCCACAGATTCGACCCATCTGATATCCAGATTATCCGGGGGAGTCCACCCCCTTTGGTTTTTCTTGGGCAGGATCGCCCGTTGGAATCCCATGTTGGCTGCCTCCGCCACCCGCTGTTCCAGGCGGGAAACCCCCCGCACCTCCCCGGTCAGTCCCACCTCCCCGATCAGAACGTCCTTGGGGCGAGTGGGCCGATCCCGGAAACTGGAAGCCAGACTGACGGCGACGGCCAAATCCACAGCGGGTTCATCCAAGCGGACACCTCCCACTACATTGACATAGGCGTCCTGATTCTGCAAAAACAGACCCAGCCGTTTCTCCAGGACCGCCATGATCATGGTCACCCGATTGTGATCCAGCCCAGAGGCCATCCGTTTGGGAGTGGCAAAGCTGGTGGGTGCCACCAAAGCTTGCAATTCGATCAAGACGGGCCGAGTTCCTTCCATACTGGCAGCCACCGCCGATCCGGAGACACCGGCGGGACGCTCAGACAGAAACATCTCCGAAGGGTTATCCACTTCGGTGAGCCCCTGGTTACGCATTTCAAACAGACCGATTTCATTGGTAGAACCGAAACGATTTTTGACTGCACGGAGAACTCGGTATGTATGATGACGCTCTCCTTCAAAATAAAGCACACAGTCTACCATGTGTTCCAGCATCCGCGGACCGGCAATCGCCCCTTCTTTGGTCACATGGCCGACGATGATCACCGCGATCCCTTGTCCTTTGGCCAGACGCATCAGGCGTCCGGTGCACTCCCGCACCTGGGCCACGCTTCCCGGCGCCGAAGTCACATCAGGAAAGTAGACCGTCTGGATAGAATCCACTACCAGCACTCGGGGAGAGACCTCTTCCACCAAAGATTCGACAGCTGTCAAATCTGTTTCAGCGGCCACAAACAGCTGAGGGTGAATGGACTTCAGGCGATCCGCCCGCAACCGGATCTGTTCTGCGGATTCCTCCCCTGATACATACAGGATCGGCATCCCCCGCTCTGCCAGTCGGTGAGAAGCTTGCAGTAACAACGTCGATTTTCCGATACCCGGATCCCCCCCGACCAGGATCATCGAACCCGAAACCAATCCTCCACCCAGCACCTGGTTCAATTCCCGGATACCCGTATCCGACCGGGGATGCTTTTCGCCGCTCACTTCGGTGATGGGAAGTGCCGGTCGCCGCTCCGTGTGGGTTCCTCGCTGGGCACCCCTTCCCTGGACACTTCGTTCCTCTACCATTGTGTTCCAACTGCCGCAACCAGGGCAGCGACCCATCCATTTGGGGGATTCGTAGCCACATTCCTGGCATGCGAATTTTGTCTTATTTTTTGCCATCCGTTGTCCCCTTAACATTCATATGGCTTCGATCCCAATTATATCAAATTTCTTCAAGAAAACGCACCTCCCGAATCAACGGAAGGCGCACGAAATGGTTGGCTACTAAACAGACTGTGTTTTTTCTTCACGCTGAACCTGCAGTTTTCCGTCTTTCTCGTCGATCTCCAAGGTATCTCCCCGCTGGATATTTCCTTTGAGTAATTCCTCGGACAGACGGTCTTCAATATGCTTTTGAATCGCTCGGCGCAGGGGACGGGCGCCATAGGTGGGATCAAAGCCGGAACCCGCTAGGTATTTGGCCGCTGCATCCGTCAGCACAAAGTCGATCTGCTGCTCCTGCAGGCGTTTGCGCAACTGATTGGACATCAGGTTGACGATCTGTTGCAGATGTTCTTCCTTGAGGGAGTGGAACACGATCACATCGTCAATCCGGTTGAGAAATTCAGGACGGAAAGTTTTTTTCAGCTCTTCCATCACATTCTCTTTCATCGCTTCATATTCATCCTGAGCAGAGTCCCCGATGGCAAAGCCAAGGCGCTTGTTCTGCTTAATCAGGTTGGCCCCCACATTGGAAGTCATGATGATCACCGTGTTGCGGAAATCCACCGTCCGCCCCTTCCCATCGGTGAGACGACCGTCTTCCAACACTTGCAACATAACGTTGAAGATTTCCGGGTGGGCCTTCTCCACTTCGTCAAACAGGACCACTGAGTAGGGCTTACGACGAACCTTCTCTGTCAACTGTCCACCTTCATCATAGCCGACATATCCCGGAGGGGCTCCTACGAGACGAGAAGTGGAGTGTTTCTCCATGTACTCAGACATATCGATCCGCAGAATCGCTTCCTCATCGCCAAACATCGCCTCTGCCAAAGCCCGGGCTAATTCCGTCTTGCCGACTCCCGTGGGACCCAAGAAAATAAAGGAGCCGATCGGCCGCTTGGGATCCTTCAAACCAGCCCGCGCCCGCCGGATCGCCCGAGAGACGGAGAGTACCGCTTCATCCTGGCCGATAACCCGCTGGTGCAGCACCTTCTCCAGATTCAAGAGGCGGTCTGATTCCTCCTCAGCCAGTTTCCGTACCGGGATTCCCGTCCAGTTGCCCACCACTTCAGCGATATCTTCCGGCCCCACTTCAGAGTCCGTCTTTCCTTGGTCCTCTTTCCAACGATTGCGATTCGACTCCAGCTCTTCCCGCAATTTTTGCTCTGTGTCCCGGAGAGAAGCCGCTTTTTCAAACTCCTGACTTTGAACGGCGGCATCCTTCTCCTTGCGCACCTCTTCCAGTTTCTGTTCCATCTCTTTCAGATCAGGAGGCACCGTAAAGGAGGAGAGGCGCACTTTGGAAGCAGCTTCATCGATCAAATCAATAGCTTTGTCGGGCAAGAACCGATCGGTGATGTAGCGATCAGATAGTTTCACCGAGGCTTCAATCGCTTCATCGGTAATCTTCACCCGGTGGTGGGCCTCATAGCGGTCCCGCAAACCTTTTAGAATCAGGATCGTCTCTTCCGAGCTGGGTTCATCCACGGTGATCGGCTGAAAGCGGCGCTCCAGGGCGGCATCCTTTTCAATGTATTTCCGGTATTCGTCCAACGTGGTTGCCCCGATGCACTGAAGATCTCCCCGTGCCAAAGCCGGTTTTAAAATGTTGGAGGCATCGATCGCCCCTTCCGCACCGCCAGCACCGATCAGGGTATGCAATTCATCGATAAAAAGAATGACATTCCCGGCCTGACGAATCTCATCCATGATTTTTTTGAGCCGATCTTCAAATTCACCCCGGTATTTGGTCCCAGCCACGACGGTCCCCATATCCAGGGTCATCACCCGTTTTCCCCGCAGGGTCTCCGGGGTTTCCCCGTCATAGATCTTTTGGGCCAGCCCCTCTGCGACGGCGGTTTTCCCCACTCCCGGCTCCCCGATGAGGACCGGGTTGTTTTTGGTGCGGCGGGAAAGGACCTGAATCACCCGCTCAATCTCTTTGCTGCGCCCAATCACCGGATCCAGTTTGTCTTCCTTGGCTGCGGCGGTCAAATCTTGTGCCAAGCTATCCAGGGTAGGCGTGCTGGCGCTGTTGCCGGAAGCCTGGTGGGAGGAGACCGACTCTGTACTGCCCAGCAACTGCAGCACCTGTTGTCGGGCCTTGTTCAGGCTGACTCCCAGATTGTTCAGAACGCGGGCGGCCACCCCTTCTCCTTCCCGAATCAGCCCCAGCAGGATATGCTCCGTTCCGACGTAGGTATGTCCCAGCTTGCGAGCTTCGTCCATGGAAAGTTCGATCACTTTTTTGGCCCGGGGGGTGTAGGCGATATGGGTAGGTTGCCCCTGGCCTCTGCCGATAAGAGACTCCACTTCCTTCTGTACCTTTTCCAAACCCAGTCCCAGGCCCATCAACGCCTTAGCAGCGATCCCCTCGCCTTCCCGCACGAGGCCCAACAGGATATGTTCTGTACCGATGTTGCCGTGGCCCAGTCGAACGGCTTCCTCCTGCGCCAGAGCCAGCACTTTCTGAGCCCGCTCCGTGAATCTTCCAAACATCATGGGATGATGCACCCCTCTCTGAGTGAATTCATGTTTATTATTCCCTTTCCGGTCCCAAGGAAAGCTGTTCTCGGATCATTTCTGCACGGCGGATATCCCGCTCTTCTGTATCCAACCTCTGGTTGGCCCGGATCTGCAGAAATCCAGGCTGAGTGATCACCATCAATTCGTTCATCACTTGAGGAGTAACTCCGGAGATCAGACCCATATCGATGCCCAGCCGTACATCGGATAGACGTTCCATCGTCTCTTTGGAACTGATCACCCGAGCGTTGGAGAGGATGCCGAAGGAGCGGTGAATCCGATCCTCCAACTGAGTAAAAGAGGCTTCCCGGATTCGCTGTCGGGTCGTGTGCTCATGCTCGATCATCTGCCGCACCACCCCCTCCAGTTTTAGGACAATCTCCTCTTCCCGCTGGCCCAATGTCACTTGATTGGATACCTGGTAGAGGTTTCCCAGGGCCTCACTCCCCTCTCCGTAGATCCCTCGAATCGCCAATCCCACCTGAGTGATGGCGGGAAAAAGACGGTTCAGTTGGCGGGTGAGGGCAAGTGCCGGCAGATGGACCATTACCGAAGCTCGAATCCCCGTCCCTACATTCGTGGGACAACTGGTGAGATACCCTTTGGTTTCACTGAAAGCGTAGGTGAGCTGACTTTCAAACCAGTCATCCAGCTCATCGGCCAACTGCCAAGCCGCTTCCGGCTGGAAGCCAGGAAACAGACACTGGATTCGGATATGATCCTCTTCATTGACCATGATGCTGACCGCTTCGTTTTGACTGAGAATCACAGCCCCATGTCGAGATTCCTCTGCCAAATGGGGGCTGATGAGATGCTTTTCCACCAGTACACGTTTTTCCAGGTCACTGAGGTCATCCATGCGGATCAACTCCGCATCCTGCAACACGGAAGGCCTCCCCTCCTCCCGCAGGGCCATCTCCATCCGGCGCACGACTTCCGAGGATTGAGAGGAGGTTGCCAACATGGGAAAGGGCATTCCCGACAAGTTGCGAGCGATCCGCACCCTGCTGGAAATCACGATGTCTGACCGGGGGCCTTTCCCCTTCATCCATTCACTCAAAGCATGCTGTGTAAAGCGTGGCAGCGACATAGGGCTTCCTCCTCCTAACTGTCCAGTTTCTCTTGCAGATCCCGAATGCGGTCGCGCAGACGGGCTGCTTCCTCAAATTCTTCATTTTCGATGCAGGTAGCCATTTCCTGCTTCAATTTATCGATCTCTCGGCGCACCCGAAGCTTCCCGCCAGTTCTCTCCGGTACCTTCCCCCGGTGGGTGGTGTGTCCGTGCACCCGCCGGAACAATGGATCCAACTGAGCGGAGAAAGCATCATAACAATCACTGCAACCGAAACGTCCAATCTTGCTGAACTGACTATAGGTCAGACCGCAGGTCGGACAGCGCAGAGACTGTGCCTGGGCCGCGGGACGGGTCTGTTGTTCCGCAAACTGACCGTCCAGATTGAGTAGACCAGACAGGAGATTGTTAATGGAAAACCCGGAGTCCATCCCTGGCACCTGCTCCCCTCTCTCCCGTGCGCAGACTTCACAAAGATGAAACTCAGTCTTTTCCCCACTGATGATTTTGGTGTAGTGAAGGGTAGCCGGTCTTTTTCCGCACTCCTGACACTGCATCGGGTCTCACTCTCCTTTACCTGTAAATAACGTCATCACCACATTGCGCATCATCCGGGCCCGCAGTGCATCCCGGAGAGAGACCGGCAAATCCAGCACTTCCCGGGAAACTAATTTTCCCACCATGAGCCCTTCCCTCTCGGTCATCAGCCCCTCTTCGGTGAGGCGCATGATCAGGTCTTCCGCCGCTTGCTGTGTCATCCGGTTGCCGATCATTCGGAGAAGGACATCAAAATATGCCTTTTTCGTCGAAAAGCGGACCTTGCGAATACGAATAAATCCGCCTCCGCCTCGTTTGCTTTCGACGATAAAACCTTTTTCAACAGTAAATCGGGTGCTGATCACATAGTTGATCTGGGAAGGAACGCATTGAAAGAGTTCAGCCAATTCACTCCGCTTTACTTGAATCATCCCAGAAGGGGTCTGTTTCAGGATATTGAGCAAATATTCTTCGATGATGTCCGAAATACTGGACATGTCATTGGATTACCTCCTGCTGACTTTGACTAACTTTGACCTTGATAATTTCATTATACTGGACTCTCTCCCCTTTTGCCAAGGGGCAACATGGACAGTATCATTGTTTCCGTATCGGAGGCGGTTTCATACGGGATGACTCAATCCAGCCGGACCGACCGCACCCCTGGCACTTCCTGCACCCGATCGAGCAGTTCTGTCGGTTCCACCTGGTGGGGAATCCGGAGAATAAAGAGAATCTCGATCTCCGGTTCTTCCTCTTCCCCTTCATCCATCTGCACTTTCTTGATATCAATCCCCATGCTTCCCACCACTGTGGCCAGTTCACCCAGTTTCTTCGGTTGTTTGGTCACCTGAATCCGCATCCGCTTCAACAACTGGCGGTGAAACAGCCAGCCTTCCAGCCGATTCAGCAATTCCAGACTGGCCAACACCAGCAGCGTGGTCAGTATGGCGGGAAAATGAAAGCCGGCTCCCGCTGCCAGCCCGATCGCCGCCACTACCCATAGGGAGGCAGCAGTCGTCAAACCACTGATGGTCATCCCCTGACGGAGAATCGTCCCCGCTCCCAAGAAGCCGACTCCGCTTACGACCTGAGCTGCGATCCGGCCTGGGTCAAAGCGAACATTCTGTTGACCCATAAACTGTGGAAATCCATAGATGGAAAGCAACATGATCAAGGTAGACCCGACACAAACCAGGATATGGGTCCGTAAACCGGCCGGGTGGTTGTTGTGTTCCCGCTCCCAGCCCACCAATCCTCCCAGGAGCGTGGCGACCAATAGACGCACAGCTGTCTCTCCATAGGAAATCGTCCAGATCTCATCTGCCACCAGCCAGCCCTCCTCAATCACTTATTCTTCAGGTCAGGGCTGTTGATTAACCATAAAGTGGATGGCGGAAACGAAACGACCCTTTCGCTCTTCCCCCATCGTAAAATACGGCTTGAGGGGACGAGGATGTTGGGACGGCTACGACCTCTTGCAAAGAACGCATAGCGAGACCCGGGAGCGGAAAGCGACCCTGACGAGACTTGTGCCCTATGGGTGCAAAGGCTCTTCACCGTTCCACCATCCCGACCTGATTTCCCACCCAAAATATGGCTAATCAACACGCCTGTCTTCAGGTAGGTGTGTTGACCCGCAGATGAGTGCTTCTATGGGTTTACATCCGCCCGTGTTGTCAACAGTTCGCTGAAGGAGTGGATCACCTGGTCGGCATCCTCCAGCTCCTTTTCATCACCAAATTGGGGAAAACCGGCATACCTACATCCTATGACGGTGAGCCCGTTAGCTTTCCCAGCCTGAACATCAGAGCTTCGGTCCCCTACCATCCAACCGGAGGTGACTTGATGTTCTTTCATCAAAAGGGCCACCAACTGCCTTTTGTCAAAGATCTTTTTCTCCCCTGCAGAGTATATACCCGTAAACCAGGAGCGGATACCAAAAGCTTGTAAAACGCCCCGCACGTAAGGACCTTGCCCGTTGCTGGCCACAAACAGGCGAAATCCCTGTCCATGGAGAGCCTCCAGACTCTGAGGAACTCCGGGGTACAACGCTCCCATTCCCTCTGCCAGGCAATCCAGTTCGTTTTCCAACCACTTGTCGTCGGCCCGTTTTTTCACCTCATCGGATGCTCCAGGCAACAAACGCTCCCAAATCCCCTCCGAGGTCATGCCAAAAACCGATGTCACCTGTTCATCCGCGGGTCGGTCTCCCTGATAGAGGCCCTGTTCCTGCAACTGTTGATAAGTTCGGTGAAAAGCGGGGATCGCCACCTGTTCGGTTTGAAAAAGTGTTCCATCTAAATCAAAAATGAATGCCTTCCCTTGATTCTTCGACATCGAACTCTCTCCTCTCCTATCAGGAGTATGTATTGGATTCTCCATATTTCAAGCGGGAAGATCGTGTTCTATCCTGGGACCCTTGCCACTTGCAAATCTAACCATCGGACAGAAGCAAATCCTGACGGAAGCCACCCAAGGAAGATGGTCCCCGTCCCCGCTTATATAGGTTGCGTCGATTCAAATCCACCATACACCCATCCATTTCAGGGAAAGATCAATTTTTTCAACATTGACAATAGATGACAACCTCTGTAAAATGGGTTATATTCCAAAAACGGCAGATTGAAAGGAGGTCGTCGAAATGCTAAGCCTTGTTACCCACACTGTAAATTACGGGACTCGTCTGTCCGTAGACGGAGCTTCGGTATCTCCATCCATCCGGAAGGGAAAGATCACCCTGACGGCAGGTATTCCTATGGCCAAAAATGACATGAGGATGCGACGACCTCCGATCGGGGATGTTTAAACCCCTGCTCCATGGCTGTTGAAACAGACGCCACAGGTGGTCTTGACCCCGTCAAGTAGACAATGAAAAAAAGAACGGTTATGCGGCGACTTTTTCCCGATGCTCTACAGGGGAAAGGTCGCCCAATTTTTT
>NZ_JBNPXF010000018.1:0-69727 GCF_050433445.1 Kroppenstedtia sanguinis
GGCGGAGTGTCGTGGCTTCAGGGAAACGACTCAGACACCATTCTGCGGGATATGGGGATTGGTGGATTCGCAGGAGTCTTCGGTTATGGGGTGTTTGCCGGGGTATCCCGATATGCAGGAGCTAAATTAGCCCAATCCACACTAAATCCTTTCCTGCAAAAATGGTTGCCTAAGATCATCGGTGGTGGCAGTGGTGGAGTGGCGGATCAATCCACCTTCGATTGGTTGAGAGATCGGAAATTGGATTGGAGAAGTGCCACCCTTGCGGGCATGATCGGCCTGCTCATCCCCTATGCTGGAGCGATCATCGATGGGGCCCCAGCCTTGAGCAAATCATTTCAACAAATGATCCCCGGTATCTCCGGCGACGGCACACTAGCCATGCCCTGGGTGAAGAAAAACGGGCAGGAAGCGGCGGATCAATATCAACACATCAGTCCCGAAGATTGGGAGAAGATGACCCCTGAGCAAAAAGCGAAAGTGAATGAAGGAAATGCTTTTAATGACAAAATGAGTCCGAAGTATCCCCACAATGAAGTGTACGTGAAATATAAAGACAAGAAAGGGCGATGGCAGGACGGAATAGTGGATTCCTACGATCCGAAAATGAAAGAAATCATATCGAGGAAACACACCCAATTGGCCGAGATTCAGTATCAATCAGCCAGAGACTACATGAATGAATTTTTAATGAAGTATGCTCCTGGGACGGAGATTAGGGATGTTCCGACCCAACGACCAGGATCAGGGCATCAGAATGCAGATTTGGCTGGGGGTACCCTTGAGGGTAGAATGATCTTGGAGGTTCCAGTACAAAAAAAGCCTGTTCCTAATAATGTTAGAGAGTACGCTACTGACAACGACATCATCATTAGAGATGAGAAGGGTAAAGTCTATAATCCGGAGGTTTTGGAATGAGGGCTGAATACTATAAAAAATGGAGATTTGGATTTGGAAAACCTAAACATGAATTAACTCGGGAAGAAGCTAAAAAACTACACAACAAACAGGAAATGTATGCTGTTGTGTTTAAAGAGGGGGAAACACCGAAGTTTGTTGTGAAGATGCAGTTTAGAACATGGTATTGTACTGTTTTCCATCTCGATGAGAACAGAAGTGAAAAAATCATTGAGGCCTACAAGGAAATGTATGACATGTACGATAAAACAGGGGTTGGTATTCCAAAAGGGATTGAAAACCAGATTTTTCTCCGAAATCGGCAAGAAAAATATTTTGACAAAGAAGGTTGGAATGGATGGCTTTATGAAATCAGCGGGAAGTATAGAAGGTCTTACCACAGTTGGTCGGGAGGAGTGTTGGAAAGAGAAGAGGGCATCGAACGCGTGGACAAGTTAATCAAAGACAAACCCGAATTCGGCAACTATTGGGCTCTGTTGCCGGAAGAGAGTTGGTCATAGTTTTATAATTTACCCTCCCATAGCGGAGGGTTTTGTCGTTTTCCTTTCCTGCAAAAATGGTTGCCTAAGATCATCGGTGGTGGCAGTGGTGGAGTGGCGGATCAATCCACCTTCGATTGGTTGAGAGACCGCAAATTGGATTGGAGAAGTGCCACCCTTGCGGGCATGATCGGCCTGCTCATCCCCTATGCCGGGGCGATCATCGATGGGGCCCCAGCCTTGAGCAAATCATTTCAACAAATGATCCCCGGTATCTCCGGCGACGGCACACTAGCCATGCCCTGGGTGAAGAAAAACGGGCAGGAAGCGGCGGATCAATATCAACACATCAGTCCCGAAGATTGGGAGAAGATGACCCCTGAGCAAAAAGCGAAAGTGAATGAAGGAAATGCTTTTAATGACAAAATGAGTCCGAAGTATCCCCACAATGAAGTGTACGTGAAATATAAAGACAAGAAAGGGCGATGGCAGAACGGAAAAGTAGATTCCTATGATCCAGATAAAGGGGAAATCATATCGAGGAAACACACCCAATTGGCCGAGATTCAGTATCAATCAGCCAGAGACTACATGAATGAGTTTTTGATGAAGTATGCTCCTGGGACTAGAATAAGAGATGTTCCGACACAGCGTAAAGGATCAGGACACCAGAATGCTGGTTTGGCTGGGGATACCCTTGAGGGTAGAATGTTTTTGGAGGTTCCAGTACAGAAAAAACCTGTACCGAAGGAAGTTTTGGAGTACGCGAAAAAGAATAGAATAACGATTCGAGATGAAAAAGGAAAGGTATTGGGAGGGTACATTCCGTGAAACAAGAGTACTATGAGTATTGGGATCTTCCAAGTGGTACCCCTGATGATCCCTTAACAGAAGAAGAAGCCAAAAAGTTGCATGACGAACGGGAAATGTACGTGGTTGTGTTTAAAGAGGGGGATACACCGAAGTTTGTTGTGAAGATGCAGTTTAGAACATGGTATTGTACCGTTCTTCATCTCAATGAGAACAGAAGGGAAAAAATCATTGAAGCCTACTCGGAAATGTACGATATGTACGACAAAACAGGGGTTGGTATTCCAAAAGGGATTGAGAACCAGATCTTTCTCCGAAATCGTCAGGAAAAGTATTTTGACAAAGAAGGTTGGATATCTTTCCTTTTCGAAACGAGCGGAAAGTACGATAAGGTGTATCACAGTTGGTCGGGTGGAGAATATCAAAAAGCCGATCAAGGCATCGAACGCGTGGATAAGTTAATCAAAAACAAACCCGCATTCGGCGATTATTGGGCTCTGTTGCCGGAAGAGAGTTGGTCATAGTTTTATAATTTACCCTCCCATAGCGGAGAGTTTTGTCGTTTCCCTTTCCTATAAAAATGGTTGCCTAAGATCATCGGTGGTGGCAGTGGTGGGGTGGCGGATCAATCCACCTTTGACGGGTTGAGAGACCGGAAATTCGATTGGAGAAGTGCCATCCTTGCGGGCATGATCGCTCTGCTCATCCCCTATGCCGGAGCGATCATCGACGGGTCCCCAGCCTTGAGCAAATCATTGCAACAAATGATCCCCGGTGTCTCCGGCGACGGCACACTAGCCATGCCCTGGGTGAAGAAAAACGGGCAGGAAGCGGCGGATCAATATCAATACATCAGTCCCGAAGATTGGGAGAAGATGACCCCTGAGCAAAAAGCGAAAGTGAATGAAGGAAATGCCTTCAACACCAAAATGAGTCCGAAGTATCCCCACAATGAGGTGTACGTGAAGTATAAAGATAAGAAAGGGCGATGGCAGAACGGAAAAGTAGATTCCTATGATCCAGATAAAGGGGAAATCATATCGAGGAAACACACCCAATTGGCCGAGATTCAGTATCAAACAGCCAGAGACTACATGAATGAGTTTTTGATGAAGTATGCTCCTGGGACTAGAATAAGAGATGTTCCCACTCAACGACCAGGATCTGGGCATCAGAATGCAGATTTGGCTGGGGGTACCCTTGAGGGTGATATGATTTTAGAGGTACCGGTACAGAAGAAATCTGTTCCTGACAAGGTTTTGGAGTATGCCAAGAAGAACAAGATAATGATCCGAGATGAGAATGGTAAAGTATTGGGAGGGTATGTTCCGTGAAATGTGAATACTACGGTTACTGGAGCCTGAGTAGAGGAATCCCTGATGATCCCTTAACAGAGGAAGAAGCCAAAAAACTACACGACGAACGGGAAATGTACGTGGTTGTGTTTAAAGAGGGGGATACACCGAAGTTTGTTGTGAAGATGCAGTTTAGAACATGGTATTGTACTGTTTTCCATCTCAATGAGAACAGAAGGGAAAAAATCATTGAAGCCTACTCGGAAATGTACGACATGTACGACAAAACAGGGGTTGGTATTCCAAAAGGGATTGACAACCAGATCTTTCTCAGGAATCGTCAGGAAAAGTATTTTGACAAAGAAGGTTGGAATGGATGGCTTTATGAAATCAGCGGGAAGTATAGAAGGTCTTACCACAGTTGGTCGGGAGGAGTGTTGGAAAGAGAAGAGGGCATCGAACGCGTGGACAAGTTAATCAAAGACAAACCCGAATTCGGCAATTATTGGGCTCTGTTGCCGGAAGAGAGTTGGTCATAGTTTTATAATTTACCCTCCCATAGCGGAGGGTTTTGTCGTTTTCCTTTCCTGCAAAAATGGTTGCCTAAGATCATCGGTGGTGGCAGTGGTGGAGTGGCGGATCAGTCCACCTTTGACGGGTTGAGAGACCGCAAATTCGATTGGAGAAGTGCCACAGGGCAATGGGAAGAGCGAAAGGATCGTTTCGTTCCACCATCCATTTTCTGGTACATCAACAACCCTGAGGAAATCAGGGCTGTTGATGTACCAGAAAATGGGCAGCGGAAGGGAGTCGTGTGCTGCCAAAACGACCTTTGCGCCATGGGCACTACAATTTGAAATTAAGGGTGCGCCACAGGCACTACAATCTCGATGGGCTGAAGCCCTGGAATAAAGGTAGCCATCCTACCCAGCGGAGAATCTGGAGGGAGGGCGTTTAGGGGCAACATCTTCCCTGTGTTGCCTCCGTAAGGCTTTGCCCCTGCCCGATGGTCAGATTTGGAGCGGCCAGTTTTCACTTCCTTGCCGGATGGCAACGGTCGCGTGGGTGAACACGATCTCCTCACCTAAAATATGGCTAATCAACACGCCTGTAAGGAAATGTATATCCTGTCTTCTCCCCTAATCACGCCACACAAATTCAGACCCCACCAGTAAATCGGACTGTGCGGGGTCTGGTTCCACAAATCTAAAGCGCTGGGTTAGGAGGGCAATGTGCCGCCTTGAACTTGAATGATCCGATGGGCCATTTGGTTGCCCAGTATACAAGCGTCTTTTAGAGAGCGTCCTTGAACGAGAGCGGCTATAAAACCGCCTGTATGGGCATCCCCTGCACCAATGGTATCCACTGGTGTAACCGGTGACCCGGATACTTGGCCCGCCTCTTCGTTCTCTAGATAGAATGCCCCCTCCCCTCCCAGAGTGACCACCACAGCTTCTCCTGTTTTTTGTTGCAGGCGGCGGGCTCCTTTCTCTACATCCTTTTCACCCGTAAGCGCTTGCAATTCCGATCGGTTGCAGTGAATGAGGGGGTTCAAGGCATAAAGTTCTTCCAAGCGTTCTGTGTTTAAATCAGACGCGCGGGGAGAAGGATCGAAAATGACTCGAGCCTCAGGCTTTTTCTTCTGTAAGGCCCTTAAGATCACATTGGCGGACTCCCCTTCAAAAGAATAACCGGAGAGATAAATATAGTCATAATCCGCGACATTCACATGATCAAACCACTGTTCTTTCCAGGTGCTTTCGATTCCGGAAACGGTGATAAACGTGCGCTCTCCATCTTGTTCCACCAAAGAGAGGCACCAGCCGTTATCTCCTGAGGGATCGTGGACGAGAACCCCATGTCCGTCCTTCTGCAGTTGCGCCTGAATTTGCTCCGCGTAAACCCCGGAACCGACAGGGACCATGAGATCGTAAGGGGTTTGGAGCCGCTTCAATATGTTGGCCACATTGTAGGCACACCCACCGACCATCCGCTCTCCCGGTCTAGCCGATTCGTCTCCCCCGCTCTTCGGCAAGGCAGACAGCATTAATACCACATCCAGAATCGCACTGCCCATGACTAAGACTTTTTTTTGTAGATTGTCCATTGCCTGCGCATTCATCAGCTACACCTTCTTCACGACATGTCGTTTTTCGTTCTGAATGAGGATGAAGTACAGGATCGCACTTGTCAACAGAGTAAAGAAGACCCCCAGATTAGAATCTGCAATCACACCTACAGCAAATGGGCCTGTAAACAGTGCTGATTTGGTGAAAAGCACACCGACCAAGACACCGACAACCCAGCTGATGACTCCCTTCATGTTGACCTTATTCGCGTGCTCCTTCTCCAACAACACCGGGTCATATCCCTGTTTTCGTAAACACAGGTAATCGACAACAAATACCGCAACCCACGCGGCCAGACCCACACCCAACACACTTAGAAACGCTTGAAAGGAATCTAAAAAGCTGTTCGAAATGATAAGAACATAGATGGGCACGAGAATAATAATCAGCGAATGGATCGAGACGACAGTAGATTCCTTTATGTCGATATTAAAGCTTTTCATGATCAAGCCAGAGGATTTCAATCCGATAAAGCACATGGGAGTCAAGCCCCCGAGAGCGGCCAATGTATACAAAATCACCAGCCAGTGAGGCAGTTCTCCGCTATCCATAATGGCGGAAATCGGGTTAGAAGCACTTGCCAAGTCAGGAACAAAGGATCCCAAGAGGATACCCGCCCCAATAATGATAAATAAGGGAATTAGGGCTCCTAACGTCACGCTGGATACTACGGAGAAGGTGGAATTCGACCTCTTTTGGAAGCGACTATAATCCGCAGCGACTTTGGTCCATGTCATGCCTGTACCAATAATGGTAAAGACGAGGGCGGGCAAAAAGCCGGTCAACCAGGATCCAGATTCCATGGCCAATAACTCGTCCCAATGGGTGGACGGAACAATGAGAGCGATGACCAGGATCGTTAAACCACCAAATACATAGGTGAAGAATGTTTGCATTTTAACAAGAAACTGTTGGGAAAAAAAGACGGATACAATCACCATACCAGCGAAAATAGCTAAGCCGATCAGCGTGGTCAAGGTATTGGTTTCGATACCAAATAAATGAAGCAACGCCAAAATCGTCAAAGTACCCGTTGAAACGTTTACACACAACCAACCGATCTGTGTGATCCAACCGATCATCGCCGGGATGTAATTCCCTTTAAAACCGTAGGCCGCCCGTGACAGCACAAAGGTCGTCGCCCCCGTATCCCTGCCGGCAAGGCTGACAATCCCGACGAGTATAAAAGAAAGAGGACCTAATAAAGCCACAAGAACGGATTGAAAAAAGCTTAGGCCGAACCCCACAATAATCGCCCCATAGACGATCCCAAGGATCCCCATATTCGCAGCGAACCAAATGAAGAATAGATCTTTGGGTCCGGCTGTTTTTTCTGCTTCTGGCAAAAATACAGAAGAAGGTTTTTCTGTCATTACGATCTCCCTCCCTTCGCTAGGTGACTGAGGATCTGATCCGTATACGATTGGATGGACAGGGGATTATGCTCTTCCACCATCGTCACCCATTCGGTAGGTATCCCCTGAATACCGCTTTTAGCTCCACAGATCGCTGTGGCCATCGCGCCGATCGTATCGGTGTCTCCACCCAGATTGGCACATAACAACGCGCATCGTTTCGGTTCTCGCGCATAATAGGCAATCGCCAAGGCCGCAGGCACCGATTCGTGGGTCATCGTTCCCGCTCCAATCAGATCATAGATTTTTTGTGAGAACGCTTCTTCATCAGCGGCATACTCTTTCCCCAATTGAATCCCTAAACGCAGTCGTTCTGGGATCGAAGCACTGTATGTCTGCTCACCTTGACGGGACGCCAATTCGTAAATGCGGATCATCTCTTCTACGATCTCATCCCATGAATATCCAGCGATGGCGGCGCTTACACCCATGGCAACCATCGCCGCCCCTCCGATTGCCACATCCGTTGAATGAGTCGCTCTGCTCAATGTGACAATGGTGGATATCATTTTTTCCTTTTCATCAGGCGTATAAAGACAACCGATGGGCGCAATACGCATAGCTGCCCCATTTGTCACTGCCTTGGACGTAAAAGGAACTGGATCTTCCCCTTGTTTCAGGGCGAGAAGAGCCGCCTTAGAGCTGGGCCCCAAGATGTTCTCTTCAAAGGCATTCATCTGATGAGCCCACGCCATCAGATGTTTGGCGACAATCCCTTCATCCGCGACGAAATCGTTTTCAAATAGACTATCCAGTAACAAAAGTGCTTGAGACGTATCATCTGTATATTGACCTTTGGTAAAGTATTTCGCTACCTCATTGGTTGACGGACCATCCAAGAACGTTTCTATCCGGCCGAAATACTGTTTCACTTTTTCTCTACTCCATAGCTCTGAAGGCATCCCCAGCGCGTCTCCAACTGCCATCCCATAGAGCGCCCCGGCGATCTGATCTGGTTTCGTCATTATGGTCATCCCTTCTCATACAACTTGTACACTCGTACGTACAAGTACAAATATAAACGCTTTCATAAATACAGTCAAGAGGGCCTACCGAGTGCCCTCTTGTTACAAGGATCGAGCTAGCTTAAATGCAAAAACGGGACTATATACCACGCTCACGGTTTCTATTTGATGGCCGTCTTCGTCATATACTTGACCTTTGGCTTTCAGCAGGGGTTTGATGGAGGGGAGTCCAAAATAATCCATCAGCTCCTCATCGCTCAATACAGGGATAATATCGAGATTCACAAAACGCGGTGGACATTGGTAATCTTTTTCAAGTGTGGCGTACAGAGATCGCTGCTCAAATCGGTATTGATCCAGACCTGGAAACCGACGAAGGGGCAACTCCGAGTCATCCAAGGTCATCCATGTAATTTGATCATCTCGACTCATGCCTCGAAGCCGCCTCAGTTTCAGATAAGCTTCGCCATTTTTTCTGATCACCTCATGCTGGAAAACCTTAGAAATCGGTATTTCATTGCGTTCTTTAACCAGGGAGGAAAAACCCTGAAAATTCCAAACGGTTTTCGTTATTTCTTGAAATCGGACAAAGGTGCCTCGCCCATGGATCTGTTGAACCAAGCCTTCACGAACCAGGGCTTCCATGGCCTTTCTGATCGTGGTTCTTGTGATTCCATACATTTTCATGAGCTCATTTTCCGAGGGCAGCAGGTCCCCGTTTTTGTATTCGCCTTTTAGAATTTGCCTGCGGAGCAACTTTCGCAACTGCTCGTATAAAGGCACGTAGTCGTTTTTGTTTAACATCCTCGTCACCTCAAATTTTCTCTCTGCACTCATCATTTTACCAAAGCGATGAAGCGAAGGGGGAATCCCCCCGAGAAAGATGGGATGACAAGTGGATGACAGGATCCCATGGTTCAGGTTCCTACGAGGAGCTACTCAAGAAAACCTACCACACACGGAAGTCTTCCCAAGACAGGCCCAATGGAATCATCTAGACGTAGGATTTCCTTCTTCTCGAAGCTCCAGGTTTTCAAGAAAGGAATGGATCTCTTGTTTACTTTTCAGCAGGATGATCTCTTTTTTAGCATCCGCCGCTTGAAACTTCCGAAATCTTTCCGCCATTTTTTTCCTGCGTGAATCGTAAGTGGTATAGATGAACTGAATAAAGTGCCAATCTATTTTTTCCTTACACCCTTCCCCCAGATCCGGCCGAGTTCGCCCCCGATACGTTAACCACCGCTTAAATACGCGGAAAAGACAGATCCAGAGTGGAAGTTCCAAGTAAATTATTGTGTCTGCCTGTTCTGCACGAATCTCCATGGTGCTGCTGTAATTCCCCTCCATAATCCATCGCTCTCGATGTACAATCTCCTGCTGAGATTTTGAAAATTCCCCTATCGAGGTCTCCACCCAGCCAGGTTTCCAATATAAGGTGTCTAAATGATACACAGAAATATGCAATATCTCCCCTAATCTTCGCGCAAAGGTGGACTTCCCGACACCAGGTGAAACGCCAGTCACCATGATCCTTTTCAATATCGATCAGCTCCATTCCCACAAGTTTGGACATGGAAGGGGCACAATTCCAGGACTGTTGATTAACCAGGAAATGGGTGGTGGAAACAAAACTGACCTTTCGTTCTTCCCCTTGCGCCATCGTAAAATATGGCTAATCAACACATCTGGCACAATTCATCTTATTTTAACTGGATGAGGGAGTTTTTCGATAAACGGTTTCCAACAATCGTAAAATAGGTTAGAATATTGGTAGTGTTCATCCCGTTTTGAAAGAGGTGAGAGGGATTTGAATACCCTGGAAATCTACGACATCGGCGAAATTATCCGAAAGGTGCGAAAAGAAAGGGGGTTGCGGTTGGAGGATCTGGCGGATGAGAATATCTCCCCCGCCACCATCAGCAACGTGGAACGAGGTGTCCCCCATGTCGGCCACGAGAAAGCGCTGTATCTGATCCGCAAGCTGGGGATTGAGCTGAGTCAGGTTCCCGAAATATTGCATGGACAACAGTTGGAGTTGAAGCAACTGCAAAAGATCCTGTTCCAGATGGAGTGTCTGTGTGATGGAGGAGACCCGGATCAGGCTGTCAAAAAGCTGGACAAGCTGGAGCTTGAAAATTCACACCCCTATGCCGCCTATTATTTCTACATCAAGGGCAAAAGTCACTGCCGTCTCCAAAACTGGACCAAGGCCGAACGAGCGCTGTTCCATGCGGTCCGCCTGGGAAGCCAGACAGAGACCAATATCGAAGCCTGCGCTTTTGCAGAATTAAGCCTGGTATGCTATTACCAGAACGATCTGGAGACGGCTCTAAAATACACCAACAGCGGGATCGATGCCTTTCTTGACAATGGAAACCGTCCACACACCATCTACACTCTGAAACGGAATCAGGCCATCTATCTGGAACGTCAGGGTCGGCTGGGAGAGGCGATCGGAGTGGTCCACGAAATGTGGGACTCCCTTCCCCAGATGGAACAGGTGGAGACCAAACTGACCTTTTACTGGTTGCGCGCTGAGCTGGCCCGACGAACCGGCAATTACGACGAAGCGATCCAATATGCGGAAGAAGGAATGGAAATTGCCCGGTTTAATTACCATCATCTATCGATGTTTGATCTCTGGGTTGTCCTAGCCAGGGTCTATATGGAATTAAAGGAATGGGTACAGGCAGAAAGTTGCTTTGAAATGGCATTGGGTCTAGAGGAAAAGCTTTCCGAAGAAGATAAGAATAAGTTTGTTGACACATATGCCAATTTGGGACTTCTCTACATGACAGAAAACAAAATGGAGCTGGCTTATAACGCCTTAAAGGAGGCCATCCGGCTCGGTAAAAAACATAATGATGCTCCGCACTTGTCTTATGCATTGCAAGCTATGGGTAAGTTAAAAAAAATAGAAAACAATGTGCAAGAAGCGATTACCTATTACCAAGAGTGCCTGAAGATTGCGCGAAAACATCAACTAAAAGAGAGAGAGTATGAAACACTTTTTCACTTGGCACAATGTATGGAGCATGTGGATGAAAAGCAATTCGGAAAATTGACGCGAAATATGTACAGAGTACAACTGGAATTAGAGGATGACAGGAGGTAATTTTGTGACCAAGAAAGGGAAAAGACTTCTGATTGTACTGATTCCCGTATTGTTGGTATCCAGCATCGCTTTGACATTACCACCTGAGTCTTTTCAAATTGTATCTCTTTCTCCCGAAGCAGGTATGCCCGGCGGCACATAATCACATCTCCATTTTCAAAAACCGGACAGGGTTCCCACCCTGGCCCGGTTTTTGTATGACCACCCTTCTTAAAAGGATTGTATAGACTGGAGAGAATTCTGCTCCAAAAATAAAGGAGCCGCCCCCCCACCTCCATTTGACACATTGTTTTAAAAATGTGGATAAGCAGGAGTTTGGATCCCCGAAGAGAAGTAAATATATAGTGCAACAGGCGTGTTGATTAGCCATAATTTAGGTGGGAAAATAAGGTCGGGAGGGTGGGATGGTGAAGAGCCTTTGCACCCATAGGGCACAAGTCTCGCCAGGGTCGCTTTCCGCTCCCGGGTCTCGCTATGCGCTCTTGGCAAGAGATCATCATAGCCGTCCCACCATCCCCGTCCCCTAAACACTATTTTACGATGGGGACAAGGGGAAGAGCCAAAGGGTCGTTTCGTTCCCATCATCCACTTGATGGTTCATCAACAGCCCTGATAGCGCAACTAGAATAGACATCTGAGGAGAGTGCAATGGTTGAAGAAGTGGAGTAAAACGATTCTGATCACCATCATCCCAACCATACTCATCGTGACAGCCCTATGGGCCTTTTCGCAAGCGGACCCCCTTCCTGAGCAGATGGTAGCCACTGACAGTAGTAATCCGGGGGCCGGATAAACATAAACAGCCGGGCGTGGGGAATCCTTCTCGCCCGGCTGTTTATGTTAAATCTCCTCGGGATCTCTTTTATTCCTTTAGCACCTTTTCAATCTCCCCTTCCAATTGATCCGGTTTGGTTGTGGGAGCAAAGCGTTGAACCACTTGGCCCTGGCGGTTGACCAGAAACTTGGTGAAATTCCATTTGATCGCCTGACCGAGAAACCCCGGTGCTTCCCGGGTCAGATATTGGAATAAGGGATGGGCATCAGGACCTTTCACCTCTGTTTTGCTAAACATGGGAAAGGTAACTCCGTAATTGACCTGGCAAAACTCTTGGATCTCATCCTCGGAGCCGGGCTCCTGACCGCCGAATTGGTTGCTGGGGAAACCGAGAATCTCCAATCCTTGCTCATGGTATTTGTCATAGAGTTGTTGCAACTCCCCATATTGGGGAGTAAAACCACACTTGCTGGCGGTGTTGACGATCAACAACACAGAACCGGCATAGTCGGACAGAGGCTTCTCTTCACCTGTGATCGTGCGGGCGGTAAAATCATGGACAGTCATGGCGATCCCTCCTGTAAATTCAATTCTACCATAGGGATTCCGGAAAAAAACTCTGTTTCTTCACGTCGGGTCCCCTCTCAGCCAGCTGATTCTACAAAACCCTTTCGCAAAGCGGAGGAGTTGCGATAGGATATGGAACATGGAATTTTCTAACGAAGGAGAGTCAAAGATGAACCCACTCCATCCTACCCGCCGTAATATCATCACTGGAGCACTAATGATAGCCACATTTATCGCCGCTGTGGAAGTGACGATCGTCAATGCTGCGATGCCGACGGTGGTGGGAGCCCTCGGGGGCATTTCCCTGTATAGCTGGGTATTTTCCGCTTTTATGTTGGCTAATACACTTACCGTTCCTCTTTATGGAAAACTGGCGGATCTTTATGGCCGCAAAAAAGTGTTTATCACCGCAGTCCTGCTGTTTGTTACCGGCTCCGCCCTCTGCGGATTTTCCCAATCCATGGAACAGCTTGTCTTCTTCCGCGCGATCCAAGGCATGGGAGCTGGCGGGGTGTTGCCCGTCACCCTCACAATCGTGGGAGATATCTTTCCCTTTGAATTACGGGCCCGCGCCCAAGGTTGGTTCTCCTCGATGTGGGGATTGGCTGCGATTGTGGGGCCCTTCATCGGAGGATGGACCGTAGAATATCTCTCCTGGCACTGGATCTTTTGGTTCAACCTCCCCCTAGGAATTCTGATCGTCCTCACCATTGCCATTTTTCTTAAAGAACAGACCCAGGAAGGGGAAAAAAACATCGACTACGGTGGTGCCGTCTTGTTCAGTCTAGCCGTATTGGGGATCCTGACCTTTACCCAGCTCATCGCCGAAGGAGCGGGGCATCCGTTACCATGGATCCTTCTGATCGGAGGAGCGGTGCTGCTGTTCATCTTCTTTAAGTGGGAGCGACGAGCCAAAGACCCCTTTATCCCACTCGCTCTATTTCGTAATCGGATCATCGCCTCCAGCAATCTATCCGCCTTTTTGACGGGGATGGGTATGTTTGGAGCGATCAACTTTGTCCCTCTGTTCGTTCAGGGAATCTTGGGGGAATCCCCCACCTTGGCCGGACTGGCGATCACTCCTCAAGTACTGGGGTGGAGTGCTTGCTCCGTAGTGGCAGGCCGTTGGCTGTTAGAAAAAGGGTACCGGCCGCCGATTGTTACCGGGACAGGGTTGATCTCCCTGGCGGCGCTCAGTTTTCTTTTGATGGATGCCCACACCCCTTATATCTGGGTGCTGGTAAGTATGTTTGTACTGGGATGTGGACTGGGTCTGTCTATGACGACTTACATCGTAGCCGTGCAAAATGCCGTCAGTGGCAGCGAGCGGGGTTCCGCCACCTCTTCCCAGATGTTTTCCCGCTCTATGGGAGGCGCTTGTGGGGTCACTCTGATGGGAGCGATCCTAAGCTTCCGTTTAAAAGATGAGATCACCACTTATATCACCGCTCATAAGGACGAACTGAGTGCAAAAACCATCCACCAACTGGAACAAGCCCAAGGGGTGACTCAGCCCGAAGGACTGGCTACCTTGCCTGAGGAAGTAGCCCAACAGGTAAGCCACTTCCTGGCCCAATCCCTGGACACGGCATTTTTGAGCGCGGCACTGTTCAGCATCGCCGCTCTGGTAGCCGCATGGCTTCTAGTCCCCAAAGGAAGCGCCGCTTCTCTTTCGGTCAAGGAGTGAGGCAACTCAAGCAGAACCGGAAAATCTCTCCTGACAGGAGGCTATCATCATTGATCGAGAGGATTCAGTCTGCCCTTCCCGAGCTGCAGATTCAAAGCATCCGGTCTTATGAGGAAGGATGGGATTTCTACGTACTGGAAGTAAACGAAGAATGGATCTTTCTTTTTCCCCGCCGTCCTCAAGAAATCGAACGACTGAAAAGAGAGGCGTCTTTTTTGGAACAGGTAGCCTCGGATCTGCCTGTTGACGCTCCCCGATATGAGGTGCTCCATCTGAGAGAGCCCCCCCTTTCGAGGGGGTACCGAAAGCTTACAGGAACTGCGCTTACCACCAGCTCCTGCTCTTCCACCCTCCTGCGGGAACTGGGACAGTTTCTCAGTACCCTCCACCAGATGAACCGCGTGTTGACTAGCCATATTTTAGGTAGGAATAGGGTCGGGATGGTGGAGCTTTGATTCGCCTTTGCGCTCTTTGCAAGAGATAATTTTCGGCCAGTCTTTTACACAATGGGTCGGCTTCTTTTTCCTGTTTTGATTTCGGTTGTGACGCGTAAAGTGGTTTGCTTGGGCTAGACCTTGCTCCTGGGGTTGAAGTGGATTTTCATCCCGGACAGGCACGTTGTTAAGTGTATAACCATCTCCCGAGGGATCGCCGATCGGGCGGACTTCCTTCATTCTCTTTTGGAGAAGAACTGACAATCATGAAGCGATCCAAGGATAGGATCCGTAGGGCTAATCAACACGCCTGACCCCTGGTATATTCAATAAAATATCGGTATCTGGTTTGGCATCTGTCATTCCCCTAAGTTGGATTGGTTGCACAACCATCTTACGGAATGTACAGATGCTTCTCTATATGATGATGTAAATTTATTGATTGTTTCGTTCTGTTAAACTAATATGTTTTGGCTGAAAATAAAGTTGTTTATTTTCGACAAACGCAAAACCGCATTTTCAAACGGGAAAATGCGGCCTCCCCCCAAAAATGGTTGTTTACTTTTCACACCGACCCAGTAATAGCCCCTCGAATTAGCTGTTTTTCTTTAAAACAATAATAGCGTTGCTAATCAGTCCCAAACCGATTCCGATGCTTACGCCGACAATAGCACCGATTACCGTATCAATCCAACCGCCGGCGAGGAACATCTCCCGCCCGCCGCTACCGAGAAATCCGGCAAGCGAGCCGATCGAAATCCCAAAGAACATAAATCCTGCGTAAAACAGACCGATGGCTTCGTAATCGGCTGGATCGCGGTTTTCATAGTACTTTGCAAACCGTTCCTGCAAATCGGCAGACTTTGCGGTTTCACTGCGAAACGTAAGTTCCTCTTTCGCACGTTCGAACGCTTCTTGCTCGGAATGCCCTCGCTCCATCAAATCACTCATGTAATCGCTCATGTAGAGGATCATATCGTTTTGTGCTTCAAGGGAGGGATCCGAGCGACTCTTTAACTTTTTAAGTTTCGCCATAACCTTGCTTTTTGTAAGACCGGTTTTCCGTCGCAACTTCTCCATGTAGGTTATCTCTGCATCTTCCAAATAGTGTTGTGATTGCTCCTTTGCAAATCGAATCATTTGATCCTTTATTTCCCGACTAAAACTCATGGTCTTTACCTCCTTGATTTCTCAAAATTCGAATACGTCCACTCAGAAAATCCCATCTCTCCCAAAAGGATGCGAGTTCTTCAAATCCCCTCTCGTTGAGCGTGAAAAACTTTCTGGGGGGGCCCATTTCTGAAGGCTTTTTTGTGATGTAAACCAGCTTGTTTTTTTCCAGCCGTAACAGTAATGCATACACAGTCGCTTCCGCAATCCCCTCAAAACCCATTGCATGCAGCTTTTTTGTAATCTGATATCCATATATTTCGCCGTGGCTGATGATCTCCAGCACAATGCCCTCTAATACGCCTTTGAGCATTTCGGTTAAATTATCCAGAATATCACCCCAAAGTACTCAACGTTATTTGTAATCAATTATATTGAGTACTGCTACACAGTAACATGGAGTAGATGTATTGTCAATTAGTTTTTCAAAAACAGAAGATCTCATGACAGTATGAGGTCCAAACAGTCTTCAATCACTCCATCAGGGGCCCGTCCCTTGATTTTAAATCACCCGGCCCGCCAATCCAAACTTTTCACTTGGTCTGTCAAGATCACCCCACTGAAAACCGATGTCTATCTTGAGCATCCTCCCGCTGCCGATGGTGTAAACTAAGCCCAACTTCTTACTCCCAGGAGGGGTCACGCCATGGAAAGGGTGGACCTGATCGTCAATCCCGCCGCGGGGCAGGGGCGGTTGTTGGAACATCTCCCTCAGATCCGCCGCCGTCTGCAGAAACGTTTCCCCTCTGTCCACATCCGTCAGACAGAGAAGTCGGGGGATGGAGCGCGATGGGTGGAAAATGAAAGCGGCGAGGCGGATTTGGTGATCGCCGCAGGCGGGGACGGCACCGTTCACGAACTGGCCAATGCTCTCGCCCGCCTTCCTCAGCGACCCCGCTTCGCCATCCTTCCCGGTGGCACATGCAATGATTTTTCCCGAGCCATCGGAATGGCACAGGACATCCCCACCGCTCTAGACCAGATTCTGCAGGGGCGGGAACGCGAGGTGGATGTAGGAAAAGTCGACGGGGAACGGTTTTTTCTCAACTTCTGGGGAATCGGCCTGATTACCCAGGTGTCGGCCCAGATTGCCAGCAAAAACAAACAACGCTACGGGCGGCTCGCTTATTATCTGAGTGCTGCCCAAAATTGGCTCCACCCCCGCCCTTTTCGGCTGGCCGCCACCTGGGAGGACGGAAGCTATGAAGGGGAAGCCTCCCTGCTGTTGGTGGGCAACGGCTCCTATATCGGCGGCGTACCGGGCTTCTTTCCCCACAGTCGTCTGGATGACGACCGCTTGGATGTGCTCCTGGTCAAGGAAGCCTCCCTGGATAGTGTCTGGTCTATGCTGTCCTCTCATATAACCCAAAAGTGGCCGGAAAGTGACGACCTTCTTTATTTTCATACCCGACACTTGACTATCCATACGGAACCTCGCCAGCGTATAGACTGTGACGGGGAACAGGGGGGCTTCACCCCCTCAAAGATCCAGAGCCTCTCTGGTCACTTGGCGATCCTCACCGGAGAGAAGGGAAAGGAAACAAAATAGATACTGACAAACAGGCGTTGGAAGGGAGTCGTGTGCTGCCATAGCGAGACCTGGGAGCGGAAGCGACCCTGGCGAGACTTGTGCCCTATGGGTGCAAAGAGACCTTTACAACACAGACTACCATCTCAATAGGCTAAAGCCCTGGAATAGAGATAGCACCACAGGCACTACAATCCAAAGGAGCTGAAGCTCCAGATTAAGGTAGCACCACAGGCACTACAATCTAAAGGAGCTGAAGCTCTAGATTAAGGTAGCACCACAGGCACTACAATCTAAAGGAGCTGAAGCTCTAGATTAAGGTAGCACCACAGGCACTACAATCTCGATGGCAAGGTTGCCATCCTACCCTGCGGAGAATCTGGAAGGAGGGCGACTCGAAATAGGGTGAAAAACTCGTCATTGGGAGGGTGGGGTTTCACATGGAGCGATTTTGGATCAATCAGGCATGTCGATTATCCATATTTAGGTAGCGATAAGGTCGGGAGGGTAGGACGGCTCCGATCTCTTGCAAAGAACGCAAAGGCTCTTCACCGTCCCCCCCTCCCCGTCCCCTCAAGCGATATTTTACGATAGGGGCAAGGGGAAGAACGAAAGGGTCGTTTCGTTCCCGTCATCCACATTATAGTTTATCAACAGCTCTGTGGATCGATAGAACTTTAATGCCAAAATGTGAAACCTCATCCCGACCGCAATCGACGGGTTTCACAAGGCTTTTAGGGGAAACATTCTTGGGGTGTTGTGACCTCCCGGCTTTGCCCCTGCCCGATAGTATAGATCATCAACATGCCTGAGATACTGAAAAACCGCTGCACGATTCTCTTCGGCAGCGGTTTTCTCTATCTGTCTTGCCTCTGTTTCCAATACATAATTCCCTCCCGCACTGTAAGAAGCGGGATCAAAATCGCCAACCCCGCAGTCCAGCCGGCGAGAACATCTGATGGGTAGTGCACCCCCAGATAGATTCGACTGAAACCGATCAGAAGGATTAGAGCACTCCACACCAGGCCATATACCACTTTGGCCCAGGGAGGAAACCGGCTTTTCAATGAAAAATACAGAAGAAAACCGTAAAAAACGATCGCGCCCATGGCATGTCCACTGGGAAAGCTATAACCGGTAACATGAAGCAAGGGATTCTCCTCAGGGCGGATTCGCTCGTAGGCGTTCTTCAACGCTGTATTCATGCCGGAGGTTCCCAACATCCCTAGGGTAAACAGGATCCCATCTCCCAGCTGTTTTCGCTGAATCAACAGAAGCGTGCCCACCCCAGTCCCCAGGATCAGCCATCCTATTGACCCCAGCTCCGTCACCCCGCGTATCCAGAAGGTGACTCCTGGAGAACGGAGAGACGCCACTTGTAAGAGGATCTCCTGATCGAACCGAAGGGTCGCTCCCGTCATCATTTCCTCCGCCAGATAGACAAACAGGTTGACTAAGAGAAAAGAAACGGATATGACAAGGAAGAGGCCAATCACCAGCGGTGCATGACGCCGAATCGGATGGGCCACTATCATTCCTCCAGTTGCTGATGATTTACCCCTTTTGTAAAGGAGTGGGAGCCCTTTTGGACAACTTGACACATGGGTTGCTCGGTTATGCCGTTTATGCTGCGTCGGGTATCAAAGGAGCAACTAAAAAGGAACGGCTCGGCTATGCAGCCGCTGCCGTCGTCGGTGCGGAAATCCCCGACATCGAATCGTTCACCAGCTTGATGGGACAAGAAATCTATCTCACTTGGCACCGGGGGGTCACCCATTCCCTGTTCTTTTCTCCACTGATGGCCCTCTTAGCTGTGGGAATCGTCGCTTTGTTCAATCGATCGATCCATTGGGGGAAAGCCTGGATTCTCGCCTGGGTTGCCACGCTAACCCATCTGCTCTCCGACTGGGCCAACACCTGGGGAACCGGACTGCTGGAACCTTTTGTCGGTGGGAGGTACTCCCTAGGTATCTTGCCCATCGTGGATCTCATCATCCTGTTGATTTTCGCCTGTGGTTTCTATCTGAAAAAAAAGTTTGGTAGAGTACGTGTCTTCCGTGGTGTATGGGTCGCCTTGCTTCTCTATGTATCCTTGCAAGCGGGACATGCCGCTTGGCTGGAATCCCGCCTGACCGCAGGGGAACAAGTCACCCCTGTCGCCCAGCTGGTGCCGGCCCAATATCAGCTGGTGAGTCAAGAGGGGGATCACTTTCACTATTATGCCGGGTCTCTGTTCACAGGACTTCACAAGATCGGAAAAAGCAGAAACGACTCCCACCCTGCCGTGGAGAAAGCCCTGACCGCTGATGGGGAAGCCCAGGCACTGGTTCGTTTTCTCTCTTCCTACGGCACGGAAGTGGAGAAATCCTCCACCGGATATCGAGTCCGCTTTTATGACCCCCGCTTTCGGATGCAGAGTCCATCTGTGTTAAGTACCGAAGTGGTCGTGCCAAAGGGATCATTGCCAGATGCGTCGCACCCCTGAACACTGCCAGTCCACCTCAAACAGGTCCGGAGTGGTCAGTCTCTGCCACTCCGCAAATCCGTATCCCGAATCAAAATGATGGAGCAAAAGGGTCAACAAGCCGCCATGGGTGATCACCGCCACCCGGGCGGCTTTGATTTGGGCGATATCCTCCAGGACGGACAGCCCCCGGGTCATCGCCATGTGACCCGATTCACCCCCAGGCAGGCAACGATCCGGGTCAGCGAAAGCTTCCTGCAACCGCTCCAACCAATCCTCCCGCAACTGACCGGCCAGCCCCCATTCCGACAACCGCTCATCCGTCTGCAGAGGAAGAGCTCTTCGGCGTGCCAAGGGGGCCGCCGTCCTCACCGCCCGCCGGAAGGGACTGCTCCAAACGGCCTCAGGGGCCAGGGGTGCCAAAAACTCCGCCAGGGATTCAGCCTGACGTTCCCCCGCTTCGGTCAAATCCGCTTCGCGGGCTTGTCCCGTCGCCTGACCATGTCGGATCAGATAAATTTTCATGTCCATTCCCCTTTCGGATTACAGAATCGGCGACAGTAGCCTGGAGATCGATTCCTTGAAGCGGATTTTGAGGGAGCGTTGCCGATACTCTTCCCATGTCAGCTCATGGGATTGTTCCAGATCCTTTTGAAAAGTGGCAGACTGTTGCAAAGCAGTCGGTCGGTGATAAAAAAAGGCGTTCACTTCAAAGTTGAGACGAAAACTCCGCATATCGATATTGGCAGTACCCACGGAGCCCACCTCCTCATCGACGATAATCGTTTTGGCATGGATAAATCCATTTTGATAGATATAAATCTTGGCTCCGGCTTCCAACAATTCGCCGATGTAGGAATAGGTCGCCCAATAGACAAACATATGATCCGGCTTGTCAGGAATCATCAGCTGTACATCCACGCCGGACAGTGCCGCAATCCGCAAGGCATCCAACAGACTGGCATCTGGAATGAAGTAGGGCGTCTGAATGCGGATAGATCGTTTAGCCGAAGAGATCATCTTGATATATCCGTTCTTGATCTGCTCTTCTTCGGAGTCGGGACCGCTATTCACGATTTGGATCGGTACATCCCCTGCAAAAGACCTCACCGGAAAATACCGATCCGAATAATGCATCGCCTCCTTGGTCGCTTGATTCCAATCCAGTATGAACCGTGTCTGCATCGCGTGAACCGCTGTCCCTTCCACCCGCAGGTGTGTATCCCGCCAATAACCGAACTTCGACTCCAATCCGAGATATTCATCCCCTACATTGAAACCTCCGACATAACCAATTTTCCCGTCGATAATAGCCAGTTTCCGATGGTTGCGGTAATTGAGGCGAAGGTTGATAAACGGGATGGCGGAAGGAAAAAAAGCTTCCACTTCCCCGCCGGCTTGCAACAAGTGGCGAAAGGCCCGTTTGGATAATTTTCTGGATCCCAGGTCGTCGTACAAGACGCGAACCTTGACCCCTTCCTTCGCTTTTTGGGTCAGGGTGTGGATCAACCGTTTTCCAAGATGATCATTGCGAAAAATATAATACTGTAGGTGAATATGGTCCTCGGCTCTCTCGATATCCCGGAACAAGGTGTTAAACTTTTCCTTCCCGTCCGTGAGGATCTCCACGCCATTATCCCGGGTCAACACCGCCTCATTATTGATCAAATGCATATAAATCTGATCCCGATGTGCCTCAAGGATCGGGTCGGAGAAACGAAAATCGTGATCCCGCAAGGACTGGATCTGACCGGAGATCAAATGTTCAATTCCGATCTTATTGAGACCCTCCCAATCAAACAATCGCTTCCGACTCAGATTCTGACCAAAGACCAGATACAGTATAAATCCGAGAAAAGGGATATATAACAATACCAACAGCCAAGCCCAAGTGGAGCCCGCATCCCGGCGCTCCATAAAAATCACAACCGCAGCAAAGATAAAGTTTAAGACAAACAAGATGCTCAACAATATGGTAAGAATATTCATCTCTATTTTTCGTGCAGGTTTCCTCGCCTTTACAGGGTGGAATGCACGCCAACATGAGGGTGTGTCTGATATCCGAGGTCAGGCCAGTGTAACCGTCTCCAATCTTTTGTAGCAAGACCTGAAGCGGAAGCCACCCCCAAGAGGATTCCCGACCGGCCAAGGAATTCCCATTCTCTTTACATCCAGCCGTGTGAGCAGACACTCCCTAACCCAACGCTTTCCCTGCACTCCTCCTTTCCCCTTCTCCTCCGATCAGATCCTGGTTTCCTCAGATTCCAGATGTCCCCCGCAATTCACCCGTTCCACCCGCCATCCACTCTCTGGATGATAGATGAGAATGGAAACGGCGGTATTCCTGATTTGGGTTCGACCGGGTCCATAACGCCCGTCACTGATCGATTCCAACATGGTATTGATGCTTCCCCCATGACTGACTACAGCCACCCTTTCACCGGGGTGTTCACGACAGATTTCATCTAGAGCCTTCCTCACCCGGACCCGAATGCTCTCTGTCGATTCCACTCCGTATTCCCCTCCCTGATTCCAGACTCGTTGCCAATCCACGGGATAACGTTCCTTCAAGCTTTCAAAAGATAACCCCTCCCACTCTCCCAAATGGCGTTCCCGCAGGGAAGGAAGGGTGTGAACCGACATGTTCCTCCCAGCAGCCACCTGTTCCGCCGTCTGTACCGCTCGTTGCAGATCGCTAGCATACACTCCATGAAAGTGGATTCCTCTCAGATGTTTTCCTAGACGGCGGGCTTGTTCCAGTCCTACCTCTGACAGAGGGATATCCCGATGTCCCTGGATACGTCGCTCCCTGTTCCATTGAGTCTCACCATGCCGGATTAGATAGATGGTTGTCTCCATATATTCCCCTTCCTTCATCCCTCATACCGGAAACTTTTCGCTTTTGCATCCCAACTCAATTCATAGGTTTTAACCGTCCGTCCCTTACCATTTAACTGATCGACTGTCAACACCAGGATCGGTTGGTTCTCCTTGGATTCTTCTTCAAACAAGAGCAGCCGGTAACGAGCACGTGGATCCCTGGGGATGGACGGATCGAGCAACACTTGCTCATCTTGAACCAGACCGGCGATGTTGCCCCGGAAGCGGACCCGACCTCTTGCATCTAAAATCACAAAACGATCCACTGTACCGCTGAGTCGGGGAGCCTCCCCAGGTCTATTGGTGGAGAAACTTCCTCCGCGCACCGCTAGGAAAAATTCCGGTCGCTTCTGAGAATCCGCTTTTCCCCGGAAGGCTACCTGGGCTTCTGTTCCGAGCACCGCCTTCAGTCGTTTTTCTAGCCGGTCTTCCGTCCAATCCGGGGTGAGCATGGAGGCATCCAGAGTGTACATCAATGGTCTCAGTTGGTGACCTTCTGTATGAGAGGAGGCGACCACGGTCCACTTTTCTCCAGCAGACGGGGAGGAACTGACCAACCAGCGGGAGGTTAAGCGCTCTCCTTTTTTCAGTGGAAACCGGGCCAATTCCCAACGCTCTCTGCCTTTCTCCACTTTCAAGACGGCGGTGCGATCCACCTGTTTCAAAGTGAACTTCAGCACCTGTTTTCCGGATGTCCAGATCCCCCGATGGGTCACACGGTCTTCAGGAGTGGTCGGCACTTGGATCCGATAGCCCAAATCCAGAGTTTCCTGGGTCAGAGCCAACAGTTCCTCCTCCTCACTCCCCTTTTTTTTAACTTGGCTGGGAGCATAAACGGTCTCCTGCACCTGGTGAGTGCCTGTGTGAAACAAGTCCACGCGATAGGCTTGGGCCCGGGAGTCATAGACTACCACAGCTGCAAAATTGCCGTCGTAACTATATCCGAGCAGATAGGGACGGACCTGGGTGTATTGGCGAAAACCTTTCCGCTGGATCAACTCTTTCAAAGGGGGAACAACCTGATCTCTGTAAGGAACAAACCGTTCCCTCTTTTTAGATTTTTCCGGACTGAAACTGCTTTTTTGCGGAAACAGTGCCGGATTCCCCCCCTGACATGCAGCCACAGCTCCTACCAGAAGAAGTAACATGCAACTTTTTATCCAACGCGGCATACTCCACACCCCAATCCCCGAGTTATCCTTTTTACAGAGATCCGCCGTTGTTTGTATATAATGCCTGTAAGTATAGATGTTGGGATCATCGTTCCCATCGTATCGCGCAGACTGCGCAGGGTCAATCCGCAAATGAAGGGCCGTTTTTTTAAAAAGGAAACCGCGAATAGGAAATACTGCCGAACCCAAAATAAAGGTACCCATCCATCGAGGAATGAACCATGGAACTGATACTACAGACAGCGGAAGACTTGCGTCTCCAGCTCTTTCACTCCCGTCATGCACCCGCTTTGTACCGGTTGGTGGAAGCAAATCGATCCCATCTGGAATCGTGGCTTCCCTGGATTCGCACAGTGAAGGGAGTTCAGGAGATCGAAGGATATATATTCCGAACCCAGGCCGCCTTTGCCTCCGGGCAGGAAGCTCATTTCGGGATCTGGCACCGGGGAGTGTTGGGGGGATCGGTGACAGTGGAGAGAATCGATTCCCACCATCGCGTGGCAGAGATCGGATATTGGCTGAGCCGAGAGCAGACGGGGGGCGGCCTGATGACCCGATCCGTCCGTAGCGTCTGCACCTATCTTTTTCAAGAGCGACAGATCCACCGGATCGAAATCCGGGTAGAAGCCGTCAATCGCGCCAGCCGCCAAGTAGCCCTGCGATTAGGCTTCCAGGAGGAGGGCATTCTCCGTGAAGCCCTCAGGACGGATACTGGCAGAAGTGACCTGGTGATCTACGGATTGCTTCGGTCGGAATTGTGATTCAACAGGCTTGTTGATTAGCCATATTTTAGGCAGGAAATCACGGTCGGGAGGGTGGGACGTGAAGAGCCTTTGTGCTCTTTGCAAGAGATCGTAGCCGTCCCACCCTCCCCCTCCCCTCAAGCGATATTTTACGAGAGGCAATGGGAAGAGCAAAAGGATCATTTCGTTCCCATCATCCACTTTAGGGTTCATCAACAGCTCTGGTAATTTAATACATTCTGTCGGAATAAGACTTTTCCACAAGGATTTCTATAAAAAAAAGCCCGTCTGCACGGGCTTATTTAAAATCGGTCACTGGAGTCACCTTGGTTTTTCCATTGGAGATTACCGCTTGAAAAACAGCATTATGAGGAGTGAGAGGCTTATTCCGCTCCACGAAATCCCCTCTCCCTTGATATTGAACATAACGTTTCACCCGATCGTTTTTGACAAACACCAGGAGGTTCTCCCCCTCCTTCAGGTCTGTTGCCAGTTCTTCCCCGTCTGACCATGGGAAGCCCAAGGCCTTCTCGATATCTGCCCCCTTGGTTCCCGGTCCGAAAATATAAAAACGATCCCAGGAAAACCGGGTAACATAATTCATGCGCAGGATTCCGTTACCCAATCCCCCGTCTTCACTGGATTCCAGCTTCTCCACCGCTTTATCCAAATCTTTTTCTAGGCTAGGTTGGGTGAGCTGGTTTCCGCAGGCCACCAGTAGCAGAAAAAGGGTAGCCACACCAATGGATCGCAATATTTTCAATCTTGGTCCCTCCTCTACTTCTCCTGTCGTAACCTTCATTATACAACAGGCGGATCTCCCCCGTCCTCCCAACTGTGGCAAACCGGAAACAGATGGAATGGATTCTCGGAGTTCTAATTTCTCTTTCTCCTTCACTTCGCTACTTCCGTTATTGTACAGTGGAGAAAATGAGAAATGAAATGGGGGAGCGGTATGTCTGAAGCAAAGAGCCGTCCCAAGTATTGCCCCCTCTGTGGGCAGGAAAATCGTTGCGGGATCGGTGAACCCCAGAAAGCCTGCTGGTGTACCTACGCATATTTCCCAAAGGAGATCTTTGCCATGGTGCCGCCAGCTCAATTGGGGAAATCGTGCATCTGCAAAGAGTGTCTGGAAAAGTTTGTGAAGGAGGATCCGATAGATATCGACACGTCCCTCTAGTAACCCTCGGTGATCACTCTCCGACAGAAGTGGTGCTCTCCCGCACTACGAGTTCATGACCGATCTGGATGACCTCATCGGGGGAGGATTCCTCTTCCTGTAAAATGGACATCAACCCTTCTGTCGCCTTTCGTCCCATCTCGAAAGGAGAATGGCGAACGGTGGTGAGACGAGGCTTGATAAGGGTAGCTACCTCTTCATCATCAAAACCCGCCACCGCTATCTGCTCTGGAACGCGAACCCCACGACTTTCCAGAGCTTGAAACGCCCCGACAGCCATCCGATCACAAGCGCAGAAAACCGCTGTCGGTGGCTCATCGGCACGCAGGATTTTTTCCATCCCCTTCACTCCATCCTTAAGACGAAAAGACGCTTCTTCTGCGATCCACTCCGGACGTGGAGTCTTCCCCGCTTTCCACAGGGCATCCCGATACCCTTCATAACGCTCCCTCCCTGAGGCGAGATCCCACATCGGACCGCTGATCATTCCGATCCGGCGATGTCCCTTCTCCATCAGATGCTCGATTACTTCACCAGCGGCACGCCGGTTATCCACCTGGATACAGAGTGCCCGTAACCCGGTAGGACGCTGTCCGATCAACACATAGGGAATGGTGAGAGACGCCACCGCTCTCCTCAGCTCCCCATCTATGCGAGCTGCCGCCAGGATGATTCCGTCCATCTGCCGTGCCTGAAAAATCCGCAACAAGTCCATCTCCCGACGAGGATCCTTCTGTGAAATCGCCAGCATGATGTGGGATTGGTGCTGATGGGCCACACTCTCAATCCCTTCCACAAGACCTGAAAAGTATGGATTGGAAATTTCAGGGACGATCACTCCGATCAACCCGGTACGTTTTTGGATCATACTTTGGGCAACTGCATTAGGCAGATAGCCCATCTCTCTTACCGCTTGTTCAATTCGCCTTTTCAATTCCTCGCTCACCGGTTTGGAATGGTTCAACACCCGAGAAACCGTCGCGATGGAAACTTCCGCCCGCCTCGCCACCTCCCGGATCGTCACAGGGCTTCGCCTGTCTCCCCCAGAACTATTCTTTGACGGCACCGCTCGTCAATCCGTCCACGATCCGACGTTGGAATAGAAGAACCATGAGTACGAGGGGGATGGTGACGATCACCGAAGCGGCGGAGATCTCCGCCCAAGGGATGGAAAAACGACCTTGGAAGAGCGCAATCCCTACAGGGACCGTTTTCATACTCTCCTCTGTATTGATGGTAAGGGCAAAGAAGAATTCATTCCAGGCAGCGATAAAAACCAGAATAGCCGTGGTAAATGTGCCGGGCATCGCCAAAGGAAAGATCACCCTCCACAGCGCCTGCCAAGTAGTGGCTCCGTCCATTTTGGCCGCCTCCTCCAGCTCAAAGGGGATTTTGCGGAAGAAGTTGGTCAGGTTCCAGAGTGCCAAGGGCAGTGCAAAAGTGGTGTACGGAATGATCAAACCTGTATAACTATTGGTCAAGCCCATCTTCTCCATAAATATGAAGATCGGCGAGATCGTGGCGATCTGGGGAAACATGCTGACTGCCAGCGTAATCCCGAGCACGAGACTCTTGCCTCTAAACCGAAGGCGGGCGACGGCATAGGCAGCAATCGCCGCCACAAAGACACAATAGACTGTCGTCACGACTGCCACCCAGGTACTGTTCCACAGATAGGTGGCAAAGGGACGCTGGGTGAATACCTTGACATAATTGTCCAGTGTCGGATGCTCCGGAACCGGCCGAAAGGCATGCTCTCCGAAGAGCTCCCCTGGTGACTTGAGCGAAGTCAACGCCTGCCAGATGAAGGGGAAAAGCACAACCAGAAGAAACCCCGCCAGTGCCAGGTAAAACCAGAATCCCGACTTTTTGCGCATCTCTCTCACCTTCCTTACTTGCCGCTTCCGTCACTGATCAGATCCCGACCGAGCAGCTTCACAAACAGCACGCTGATGATAGCGATACAAATAAAGACGATCACTGCCAACGCCGATCCCGCCCCAAAGTTCATCTGGGCAAACATCGTCTTGTAGGCGTAAACCGAGATCGTTTCCGTGGCATTGGCTGGCCCCCCACCAGTGAGAACATAGATCAGATCAAAGACGCGGAAGGCATCGAGAACCCGGAACAGCAAAGCCACCAGAATCGTCGTACACAGCATGGGAAGCGTAATTTTGAAAAACTGCTGGATTCTGCTGGCTCCGTCCACCTGCGCCGCTTCGTACAAACTCTTGGGGATGGCCTGAAGTCCAGCCAAAATCAGTAACGCCATAAAGGGAGTCGCCTTCCAGACATCGGCGAAAATCACAGCAAACATAGACCAAAACTTCGTCGTTAACAGAGTCCCCATATCAGGAATCAGACCGATTTCGGCAAATATTTTGGCCATAACCCCGTTTTGACCGTCAAAGAGAAATTTCCACATCAGCGCGGCCACCGCTGTCGGCAACGCCCAGGGAATCAATACCGAGGCCCGCACCAGCCCCCGACCGACAAACTGCCGGTTGATCAGCAGAGCGACGGCAATCCCCAGCACCAACTCTACAGCCACGGAAATTCCGGTAAAAATGAAGGTATTGGCCAAAGAGGCCCACATCCGCTCATCTGTCAGATAGATGCGGTAATATTTCAGACCAACAAAGTTGGGCTCAATCAAGCACTTTTGTAATCCGTTGGCAAGTCCGGTCACCCGTTTGGGCTGATGCAACAGGCCCTCCCGCTCCATCGCTTTCAGATCCGACCGGATCTGAGTCACCTGCTTCTCGGTGGTCTGGGCTTGCTTCTTGTCGAGCTCCACCCGACTCAGGTTTTCAGGAACTGACTGACCCTCAAACAGGAGATCGTCCACTTTTTTGAAATTTTCATGGATCTGGGGATTCCCCTCCAAACTGGATTGCACGCTCTTCACTCGTTCTTGGATCGAGGTGAGGCGCTCCTTCCCCTCCCCCTTTGCCTGGCCGATCTCCTGATCCAATGCCGTCAATAAAAAGGGCATCGAATTGGCATATCCTTCGAGATCGATTCCATAACTGCTATGCGTGGTCCGCTTGGTGGCATCATTCAGCCGTACATCGTGTAGACTGAGCCAAAAGGAACGGAACACCGGAAAAATGGCGATCACCAGGATCAAAAGCAGAGCGGGAATCACCAGTAACCAAGCCAAACGTCCTTCGGAAAGTCCCTTCCGAGTTCCTTTTTTCATGCTTTCACCCGCTTTTTTCTTCAGAGGTGGAAAGAGGGGAGGTCGGGAACCAGTGCACTCCCGGCCCCACCCTTCTCATCCATCAATGGAAATAATCCGATTATTTTACGACTTCCCGCAATTTTTTCTCCATGCTCTTCACCGCTGCTTCTGGTGTCTGTTTCCCAGCCAGGGTTTTGGAGACTTCCATCTGAATGATATCGGAAATTTTCGGATATTCCGGAGAAACTGGACGGGAGACAGCCGATTTCAAGCCTTCCACATAGTTTTCGTCCTTGAACAGTGGGCTCGCTTTTTTCACCTCTTCATCCTCAAAGGCAGGGATATAAGTCGGGGCCAGCCCGCCATCGATCGCGGAGATCTTTTGTCCCTCGGGACCAGTCATAAATTTGATGAACTCCCAGGCTTCTTTTTTATGTTTGGAATTTTTGTTGATTCCAGCAACCCATCCTCCCAGAGCAGAAGCACTTCCCTGTTCTCCTGCCGGCAGCGGAGCGACAGCCACTTTTCCTTTCACCTGGGAGCTTGCTTCATTTACTTTGGCGTAGTGATAGGGCCATTGACGGTCGAACACAGCCTGACCTTCACTGTAGATCGCATCGGTCTCGATTTCCGTGATGGCCGTCACATTTCCTGGTACGATACCCGATTTGGCGATCTCCGTCATCTTTTTCAAGCCCTTTACGGTCTCTGGACTGTTGACTACTAACTGTCCCTTCTCATCCAGCACCTGTCCGCCATAAGAAGCGATAAATTCCACAAAGTTGCAGACCAGACCTTCATATTGTTTTCCCTGAAAAACATAACCGTACTTGGTGCCGTTTTTCCCTTTATGTTCCTTCGCCTGCTCGATCAACTCATCCCAAGTGGTTGGCGCTTTTTTCACTAGATCTGTCCGGTAATACAACAGTCCCGCATCCATGAATTTAGGCATCGCCCACTGCTGTCCATTGTAATTACTGGCATCCACCGCCCCTTCCACATATTTGTCCAGTTGGATCTGATCCCGCTGGATGTAACGATCCAAGGGTTCCAGGTACCCCGCCTGAGCAAATTCGGCAGGCCAGATCACATCCAAGTCAAAAACGTCGATCTCTCCAGAACCTCCGCTGAACATGGTCACATACTGATCATGGCTGACGCCTGTATCTGAAGGCATCTCTTTAAACTTGACCTGGATATGCGGATGTTTCTTTTCGAAGGCTTGGACCAGCTTGGTTGTGGTATCGGTCTGATCCTTGCCCCGGGCGTATGTCAGAGTGATTTTCTTCCCATCTGAATCCCCTTTCACCCCGTCCGAGCCCGAACCGCAGGCCGCCAGGCCACAGACCAGAAAAACGGACAATGCGACAGTGAGCCATTTTTGCCAAAACTTCACCTTTGTTTCTCCCCTTTCACATTTGAAACTCGTCTGCAAACCCAGAGTATCCCAACACCTCTAGTCAACAGCAGGGAAATCCCTCCGATCCTACGTCGGAAATTTTGTTATAATCCATCATTTAATATTCGGAATAAATATTGGAGGGAAAACATTTTCCTATTATGAGGATATGAAAAAACGTAGGAAGATGCAAGAATAATTTGTATTCATCCCCTTCTCATTCTCCAAACAGAATAGGGGCGCCGGAGCATTTACTTTTCGCTATAATAGGTGGGACAAACTTTCGCAACAAGAAGGAGATCCCCATGCGTATCAGACGAAAACCCCACGCCAAACAGACGGTGCGGGAGCATCCCCGGGTGGTGCAGGAATCGGAGCAACTTCGGGGAAAGTGGGTCACCCTGTTCGACAATGACCAACCTCTCTACCTGGAACTGGGCACCGGGAAAGGGCAATTCCTGTCCCGTGTCTGTCAAGAATGTCCCCAGATCAATTGGGTCGGGGTGGAGCGAATCGAAGAAGTACTCCTCCACGCCTTAAATAAAGCCGAGGAGACTCCGTGCTCCAACCTTCGGTTTCTATGGATGGATGTCAGCTCTCTCGATGAAGTTTTTGCAGAGGGGGAAGTGGATCGGATCTACCTCCACTTCAGCGACCCTTGGCCCAAGAAACGGCATGCCCGGCGGAGGCTGACCCATCACACCTTCCTCCATCGTTACAAGAAAGTACTGAAGCCACAGGGAGAGATCCTGCTGAAAACAGACAACGCCGCTCTCTTTGAGTTCTCTCTGGAGGAATTGGAAGCTGCAGGCTTCACCATCGTGGAATCGACTCGGGATCTTTATCACAGTCCCTATGAGAGCGGGAACATCCCTACAGAGTATGAACAGAAGTTCACCGCTCGGGGAGCCCCCATCCATTACCTGCTGGCTAAGCACTCTAAGGATTTCTCTTCCACTCGTTGACATCTCTTCAGAATTCGATATAATATTGGTTTGTACGGCTCAAATTGTTCCTTTCGCAAAAGGGAACTTGAGGATAGCTCAGCAAATCAGGTGATGGAACGTCACCCTCACCGATCCGCCCTCAGGGAGGCGGCTGTATTCCCCCGAGGTGCCCCGCTTTTCGCCGCTATCCGGAAAGTGAGGGCAACAGCCAGCGGACCGGCATCCCCTGTCTTTGCTTAACTGACTGCGTGAAAAAAGAAAGGAGCAAATGATTTATGGCACGTTACACCGGACCTCGTTGGAAATTGAGCCGTCGCCTGGGGATCTCCCTCACCGGCACCGGCAAAGAGATGAAACGACCCTACCCGCCGGGGGAACATGGTCCCAACCAGCGGCGCAAGGTCTCTGAATACGGTACTCAGTTGCAGGAGAAACAAAAACTGCGGTTCATGTACGGGATGAACGAAAAACAGTTTCGTTCCCTGTTTGTACAAGCCGGTAAGATGAAAGGCGTTCACGGTGAGAACTTCATGAAATTGCTGGAGTCCCGCCTGGACAACCTCGTTTATCGTCTCGGCTTTGCTCGCACCCGCGCCCAGTCCCGCCAGATGGTGGTTCATGGTCATATCACCGTCAACGGCAAAAAAGTGGACCGTCCCGCCTACCGGGTGAAACCCGGCGATGTGATCGGTCTCCGGGAAAAGAGCCGCAACCTGGGCATTGTCAAGGAAGCTTTGGCAGAGCGCAACTTCCTGCCAGAATACCTGAGCTTCGATGACAACAAACTGGAAGGCACCTACTCCCGCATACCCGAACGGGATGAACTGCCCTCGGAAATCAATGAACGTCTGATCGTTGAATACTACTCCCGGTAATCGGGAGATCCATGAAACCCACCTTCCCTTTCACCGGGGAGGGTGGGTTTTGTTATCCCAGTTCAAAGCATAGTTCTGAAACAGAGAGGAAAGTCAGGTCTGCAGGATCTGATTGGCCTTATGGGAATGGATGCGGAGACTTTTCTCACCGAACCGTCTGACTGTCCCCCATCAGCCCCCCATTTTCGTCTCTGTTAAAGGGAAGCCCTTTAGACGGCTTTTAAATGATCTAGTAGAATTATACCTCCGATCAGGGCTGTTGATTAACCAGAAAATGGGCAGCGGAAGGGAGTCGTGTGCTGCCAAAGCGACCTTTGTACCATGGGCACTACAATCCAAAGGAGCTGAAGCTCTAGATGAAGGTAGCCATCCTACCCAGCGGAGAATCTGGAGGGAGGGCGTTTAGGGGTAACCTCTTCCCTGTGTTGCTTCCGTAAGGCTTTGCCCCTGCCCGATCGGAAGATTTGGAGCGGCCAGTTTTCACTTCCTTGCCGGATGGCAACGGTCGCGTGGATGAACACGATCTCCCCACCCAAAATATGGCTAATCAACAGCCCTGACCTCCGATATAATTAATATCGTCAGAGGAGTCTCTGAGAGCTGGAGAAGGACCCAGCCTTCCTGGGGCAACACCGATGGTAGCTGATCACCGGATCCACTCCCGGAGGTGGCCAGCTCCACGGAAAAGAAAACCGGTAGCCACTAGAAAACTCTTTTTTTGTCGAATGATTTACGCTAAAATGAAAATGACTAAAGATTACGTGAGGTGGAGTAATGGGAAAAATTGATCCAAAACAGATTCCGATCCGATCACACGAGTGGGGCATAACCAAATGGCTGGTGTCTTCAGAAAACGAGCAGACCCAGGGGGCACAAATCACATTTGGCCAAGTAGATTTAATGCCGGGAGAAGGACATGAACGACACAACCATGAGGATGCAGAAGAAATCCTATTTGTTCTCTCTGGACATGGGGAGCAGATGATTAATGATGAACCATCCTTTCCGATTAGAGCTGAAGACACCCTTTACATACCGAAAGGAGTTTTCCATAGCACCTTCAATACAGGTTGGGAGCCGCTCCGACTGCTGGCGATTTACAATCCCGGAGGTGCTGAAAAAGCTCTACAGCAACTCCCCGACTACCGGGAAATCCCTGTCGGTAAAGTTCAAAAACTAACTCGACCCGAGTAAAGGGGTCACAGTACCATCTCGGACATAAAAAAACACCGACACCCTGTACGTTAAAGGAGTCGGTGTTTTTAATAAGGTTCCTGCTACTAAGCCGTGCTTTAACCCTTCCAGCGCATCCATCAAAGGGTTTTCCTTTTCAATTCCTGTTTTTCCTGCTTTGTTTTTTTAGAGTAGACCAAGGGAACTTCCAAATTTTCATTCACAGTGGCATTATCTATCAGTGCATAGTTCTGAAACAGGTAGGAAAATCGGGTCCGCAAGATCCGGTTGGCCTTGCGGGAATGGATGCGAGGACTTTTTTCGCCAAAAAGTCTGACAGTCCCTTCCTCGGTCCTTTCCAACATGCCCATTATTGAAACAACAAAAAAGTCGAAGCTGTCTGTTGTTCCCAAAGTAAAAAAGGTAAAATAAAAAAACTGTATCTGGGGAGGGAGCTTATGGCTTCTGGAATAGGTATACCGGGATTGATTCTGGGAGGGGTGTTAGTTGTCGGTATTGGAGCATTTGTATACGGTGCTGTTCGCAACTGGACCCATTTCTTCAAGGAACGAAAAACCAGAAAAAAGTGAATTGGTCTGGATGTAGAAGTCGATCATAGCGCCACCCTGCCATCCTTGTCCTCACTTGACTACTTTACAGGGCACAGGGAAGAAAGGAACATCTGCTTTTGTTTCCAACGTCTATTTTCTGGTTAACAGACAGTTTAAGGATGCCATCCTACTGCGCAAAACTCACCTTCCCCTCACGAGGGAAGGTGAGTTTTACGTTGTCAAAATAAATGTTGGAACACCACGAGGGAAAATCCAAACCATCCATCTGATTAAATCCGTTTTACCTGGGCGAATTTACGCTTGCCTACTTGGACAACCATTCCCTCCGTGACGGAGATTTGGGCATCCTGATCCGAGACTTTGTCACCGTCGATTTTGACCGCGCCTTGTTTCACCATGCGGCGGGCTTCCCCGTTGGAGGCGACCAATCCCAGGGTGCTGAGTAGCTGGACGATCCAGAGCTTTCCCTCCTTCAATTGACTATCGGGAATTTCCACCACCGGAATCTCTTCTGGCAGTTCCCGTTGTTGAAACACCCGGCGGAAGTTAGCTTCCGCTTCCTGGGCCGCCTCTTGGCCATGATACATCTGAACCAGCCGACTGGCCAGCATCATCTTAGCATCCCGGGGATGGATGCTTCCTTCCTCCAATCCCCTTTGCAACTGCTCCAACTCCTCCAGGCTGAGATCTGTCACCAGCTCAAAGTATTTCAACATCAGCTCGTCGGGGACAGACATCGCTTTTCCGTACATTTCCTGAGCTGGTTCATCGATGCCGATATAGTTGCCGAGGCTTTTGGACATCTTTTTGACACCGTCCAACCCCTCCAGCAAGGGCATCGTGAGGATCACCTGCTCTTCCTGACCATATTGGGACTGGAGTTGGCGACCCATCAGCAGGTTGAAGGTCTGGTCGGTCCCGCCGGTCTCCAGGTCGCTTTGCAAGGCAACCGAGTCATATCCCTGCATCAAGGGATAGAAAAACTCATGAACACTGATCGCTTGACCGCTGTGATAGCGTTTGGCGAAATCATCCCGCTCCAGCATGCGGGCCACAGTGGTCTTGGCTGCTAGCTCCACTACCTCTGCAAAGTCCAGGGGAGCGAGCCACTCGCTGTTGAAGCGGACCTCCGTCTTGCTCCGGTCGAGCACCTTGAACAGTTGCTCGGCGTAGGTTTGGGCGTTGGCCTTCACTTCCGCTTCCGATAACGGTTTCCGTGTCTCTGATTTGCCTGTCGGATCTCCGATCCGTCCCGTGAAATCCCCGATCACCAACTGGATGATATGTCCTAAATCCTGGAATTGGCGTAATTTATTGAGGATCACCGTATGCCCGATGTGAATATCCGGGGCGGAGGGATCCAACCCCAGCTTCACTTTCAAGGGCTTTCCCGTCTGGATTGATCGTTTTACCTTTTTCTCCAGCTCGTCTTCCGGGATGATCTGTGCCGTCCCTCGCCGGATCACAGCCATTTGCCGAGCGACTTCCTGCTCCTGCTCTGAGGTCCATCCTTGTTCTTGGTCCATCTTTCCACTCACCTGCCCACATGATTTTGATAAATAAGGATTCAATTCCATAAAATAACCCCGTCCCTATAAAAAGGGACGGGGTTGCATGGCCCGCGGTACCACCCTTGTTGAAAGCGATGCTTTCCACTCTGAAGATAACGGGTTTTCACCCGCCGCACGCAAGTGCGATGGCTCCCAAGTTGTACTTCGTCGGAGGAGGCCGCTGGTTTGCACCTGCCACCAGCTCTCTGCGAGAACCTGTCTCCGGCTACTGCGACTTGATCTGTGCCATTCCAATAATAAAAGTCCATGTCAGGCATGTTGTATTGAGGGTAGGGATTCCCTCCCGCCACCCATTTATGGATTCATCAACAAGCCCTGAGTCAATGTATTTATCATATCCAAAAAGACGGGGGTAATCAAGTTGAAGAACAAACAGCGACCCACCTCCGAAGGAGAGAAAGGCGGAGGGATTCGATCCCTACTTCGACGGATCGTGACTGTCGGAATCCTTTTAGTCTCCATTCTCATCCTTTTCACCGCCGTCGGAACCGGCGCAGCCGCAGGCTACATCGCCTCCCTCCTCAAAGACGAGCCCCTGCGCAATGAAGCGCAATTGCGTCAACAGTTGACGGGTTGGACCCAAACCAGCCACGCTTATTTCGGAGATGGCTCTCCCATCGGAGCGATGCGAACCGATGCTGACCGGAAGTGGGTGGACCCAGAGGAGGTCAGTCCTGCCCTGATCGATGCCTTGATCGCTACAGAGGATCATCGTTTTTATGAGCATGCCGGCATCTCCCTCCACGGAATCTTACGAGCTGCCTGGAATGACTTGAAGACCGGATCCATCGCCAGTGGTGGCAGCACGATTACGCAACAGCTGGTAAAAAACGTGATCTTGGAAAACCGAGAGAAAGCCTTAGAGCGAAAAGCGAAGGAGATCGCCATCGCTCTCCGCCTGGAGCGGATTCTCCCCAAAGAGGAGATTCTCACTTTTTATTTGAACAGCCTCTACTTCGGTAAGGGAGTCCATCACCGGAATCTGTTAGGAGTACAGGCAGCAGCGAAGGGGATCTTCGATGTCGATGCCCACCATCTCAATCTGGCCCAGGCCGCCTATCTGGCCGGGATGATCCAACGTCCCACTCGCTTCAACCCTTTCAGCGACGAGGGATTTCAAGCAGGCTCCCGCCGGATGCGTGCCGTCCTCTCCCGCATGAGGCAGACGGGAAAAATCACTCCGGAAGCAGAAGCCCAAGCCCTGACCTTCGACCTGAAATCCTCATTGGCCCAGGGGGAAGGAAAAAATGCCTACCATCGTCACCCTTTCCTGATGGCCACAGTAGAAGAGGAAGCGGCCAAACTCCTGATGAAAGCTGACGGACTGCAGTCAGCAGAACTAAGTCGGCAAGGATTATACCATGCTATCCTGGAACAATATCGAAAACGCATTCTGACTGGGGGCTACCGCATCGAAACCACGGTGGATCCTCATCTTTATCAGCGGGTAAATCAGACCGCCCGCAATCCAAAATTGTACGCAAAACCCATCACCTACACCCTCCGCATCGATGGAAAGAAACGTACTCTCAAGAATGCCCAAGAAGAGGTGGGGGCCGTCCTGCTCGACGTGCGGACTGGGGCTCTCCTCGCCTTTGTCGGAGGCCGCGATTTTGAGCAGGGAGAGATCAACCATGCCTTGGGAGCCCGCCGGCAACCGGGCTCCACCATCAAACCCTTGCTCGATTACGGCCCGGCTCTGGATCAAAGGAGAGTCAGCCCCGCCACCGTTGTAGTGGATGAACCCTTGTCCACTGATGACGGCAAGGGGAAAACCTACAAAAACTACAACAATCGCTACCGGGGTCCCGTCACCGTCCGGGAAGCTCTCACCTGGTCTCTCAATATCCCAGCGATCAAATTGCTGCGAGAGATCGGCATTCGCGAAGGCTTCCACTATTTGCAGGCCATGGATTTTCCCATTCATCCCCGAGATGGGGAAGCTTCTGCCATCGGCGGATTCACCCGGGGCTTCACTGTGGCAGAGATGACCGCAGGCTATGCCATGCTGGGCAACCACGGAGAATATCAAAAACCCTGGCTGATCCGTCGCATCGTGGATGCGGACGGTCAGGTGATCTATCAGCATCGTCCCCAACCCCAACCGATACTCTCCCCTCAAGCCGCTTGGCTGACCACGGATCTATTGCAAGATGTCATCCGCAAGGGGACTGGCCGTTGGGTGGGCGCCCGGGCCCAGGGACATCAGCTGGCGGGAAAGACCGGCACCACCCAAAACGGTCACGATGTCTGGTTTATCGGCTATACTCCCCGGATCGCCCTAGGAGTTTGGATCGGCTACGATTACAACCATCCCCTCCCTGATGACCGTCGGGCGAAACGAGTCTGGTCCCGCATCTTTCAGACCACCGTCCACACTCGGCCCCATCTCTCCCCGAAGGGAGTCGCCTTTCCACGCCCTGGCGGACTGGAAGAAGCGGAGATTTGCAAAGTAACTGGTCAATTGGCCACGGAAGATTGCCGGGCTGCTCAGGCCGTAGTGAAAGAGAGACTGCCCGCCGACCAGATTCCCGAGGAGATCTGCCTCCAGCATGGAGAAGAACGAGTCGTAGTGGTGGAGGGAAAAAAATATGTGGCGGATCCCCGTACCCCGCCGGATCTGACCCGAAGCCAAATCGGCTTTCGCGTTCCAGAACAGGAGGCGGATCGTTACAAGCACTACCGAGGGAGTCGACTTCCACTGGAACGGGATCCCCGGATCAGCTTGGGCGCTCCCACTCCACCCCAAGTGACGGGTCTCTCCTCTTCTACAGGAGTCCAGTTAACATGGCGACCTTCTGATGATACCGCCCTCGCCGGATACCGGATCTATCGGGAGGGTCAACGAGTCGCCAGCATCCGCCTGGAAGAGCCCCCTGTCTTCACCGGTCCTCCGGGACACTACACGGTTCGAGCCGTGGACATCGCCGGCATCGAATCGGAAGACGGCCTTCCCACCCCTCCGATCGAAGGAGAATAAACGACTCAAACCCAACGCACCCAAAAGGGCGTTGGGTCTTTTTATGGGGAGAATGGGGCTTATTCCGATGGGAACGTTGGGTCTTTTTATGGAGGGAATGGGGTTATTCTGATGTTCTTTTAGGAAGAATCGGATCATAGTAACCAAGAGGAAGAAACAAAATTGACCTTTCGCTCTTCCCATTGCCTCCATCGTAAAATATCGCTTGAGGGGACGAGGATGGTGGGACGGCTACGATCTCTTGCAAAGAACGCAAAGGCTCTTCACCGTCCCACCATCCCGACCTGATTTCCTACCTAAAATAGGGCCAATCAACACGCCTGGTTATTCTGATGTTTTTTTAGGAAGAACCGGATCATAATCACCGAAACGAATCATTTTCCGGAAGTGAGTGGAGACATCACAGGTGCCTGTCGTTTCATCTTCTGTTACATGGCCCTGTGCATCTACATGACTCTTCAAATAGGTACCATCCGGTTTATATAAAGTGGTAGTATGCTCTATACTGGCGGGGTCTTTCCAAACCTTTATATCAGATAGAAACAACCCTTCACCATATTCTGTGTATGCATCCATCTGGATGCGCTTTTGTTGACTGTTTAGGTGATCCACATGGCAATAATTCAAATTAAAATTCACATTCACCACATATTTCATTTTCCCTTCTTCAAAAACTACCACTTTATAGGCTTGTTGTTCCTCATGATATTTCTTCGCTTCATCTTCAGTAAGAGGATATTTAGGGGTGTTTTTTCTTATTTTCCAGAATTGATAATACTTCATTTCCATTATAAAACTCCTCTCAAGGATTAAGTACCTTCCCTGTTTCATCTCGAATTTCTATATCTTTCTTAGTTGCATGATCCAAAATCTCCTTAGGAACCTTGCCTTTTTGCACGGGGACCTCCAGAATCATATCACCTGTAATATCCTCTTGATTCCTTAGACCATCATTTTGATGACCAGACCCCTTCCTCTGAGTAGGTACATCTGCAATCTTTGCACCCGGAGGATACTTACGTGCCAATTCATTGATGTACCCTTTGGCCGTCGCTGGCTTGATCTCATTAAACTGGGTGTATTTCCGCGAGATGATTTCACGGCCAGGAACATAGGAGTCGACCCGTACCTGCTTTCCGCCTTTGTACTCCAAAATCACTTCGTTATGGGGGTAGTTTTTGTTCATCTTTTTGTTGAAGGCATTCCCCTTCATGATTTTGGTAGCGATATTGCGGGCTTGGTCAGGGTGCATGTTTCGTTTTTGGATTAGGCTCTCGGTAAATTTGTTCAAATTTTCTTGGTTGAGTTCCAGTCCTTCATCTTTGAGCCGGTTCAGCTCTTCCTGGACAATCCGGTCTTCTGCATCAGTCTTGGTCAGCTTGTTAGCTCGATTGGTTTTTTTGTCTGATTTTTGGTTGTGTTTGTTCGGTTTCCCCAATACTTGCTGGGCCAGGTCGCAACCGAAACTGGGATCATCACTCGCCGCCGCGTAGGCATGCCCGACGGTGATCGGGTCCCAGCTAGAAGTCTTAGATCTCCCCTCATTGCACGCCCATCGGACAAATTCGTCCCGTTTTTTCTTCGCCGGCTTTCCGATTTTATCCCCCAGTATACCCGTTACCCGGCCATCCAAGGCTTTTTTATCTAGTTTTTCCAAGCCACGACCGATTTTACCAGACTTCTTCATAACGAAGTATTCCAGTACAGCTTCCACAGATCGATCGTACCAACCTTGCTCCTCACCGGTATCCCACTCTTTCCCCACTGTCATCTTGTATAGGGAAGGGGTGGGATCAAAAAACTCCAGAACACCCTTAACAATCTTGCCACCGCTGTTGTCCTTGAGATATTCATCGTAGAGCGCTCCGACAGTATCATTAAACGGTTTGCGACCCTTTTCCACCAACCATCCCACCAGCGGAATCTCTTCCGCCTTGTCCGCCCAGCTTTTGTCCCCATGGTTTTTGGGTGGGGTCTGCTGGACAGGTTCTACGGCAGGGCTGGGATTGGCCTTGGGGGGGCTTCGATCTGACCCAGATGACGTCGCTGATCCTCCCTCTTGGCTAGGGTTGGTTCCATTAATGGCGGCGATGATCGCTTTTTGCAATGTCCCTTTTTCCCCTTGCAATGCCAAGGTCAGAAATCCCGCAAGGACTACCACCGCCGCCAATATGATCACATATTCAACAGTTGAGGAGCCTCTCTTATACCATGTTTTTTTTAACAAAACAGTCGATAACTCCTCTCCATATAAGTTTAGAGGGGAAAAATCAACATCCCGAACGCCTGCAAGGAAACGAACCAGACCACAACTACGGTCACCAGGTGGATGAGTACGGATTGCCACCAAGCCAGACGGTGGACATCGGCTAAGCTGACTACTTGCACAACAATAAACCAGCCCCAAACCACGAGGTCAAGCAACAGGAAACCGATATAAAAAAGTGTTAAAAACAGGCTACCATCAATTCGTGGCGTTATGCTGGTGAACATCTCTTCCCCGAACAGAAGCAATTGTAAAGGAAGGAACAGTAGCCGGAGGCTGTATACCCACGCGGACCATCCGTAAATCGTCAGAGTTTCCAACCAAGAGGCTGTCCCTCTGAACACCTTGGCAAAGAGAAAGAATACCGACCCGTATAGTACACAAAAAACCAGCCCTACAATCGCCCCTTTATAAAAGATCGCGAACAAAAATCCGGGATAGGCATACTGATCTCCCGCATCCATGATAAATACCTGAGTCCCTAAAAAAGCCATCCCGAAAAAGGATGCCCACAAAATACTCCAGTAGGGGGAATGGGATAAAATCCATTTAACACTTTGTCCCGGCTTGATCGCAAATGTAAGCAATGTTTGGATAACCATGTCCACCCTCCCTGGTTTAAGCAGTCACTATCAATCGAAACAAAATGATGAGGGCTACCGGTATAATGACAGTGCCGAATCCTCTTAAGAGAGGCAATCGGTGGGCTTCGGCCATCGATTTGGCGACGACTACGATATACCAAATACTTAAGACTGTATCTAACAGAGAGAGAAGTAGAAACGGGATCAGTAAGAAGCCGGCGGGAATTTGTTCTGTAAACATCATGCGCCCGTACAATAACAATTGAGGAACCCAAATCACAAGCTTGGCGCTGTATACGACGGTTGCCCACGCAAGGGCAGTCCGTGTTTCCTTAAAGGAACCCGTCCCTCCCAATAGGCGGCTCATCCCGTGTAACACGGCACTTCCAATAAACCAAGTAAACAATCCGGCCAAGGGTGCTACAATCGCGCATACAATCAGCAGAATGGGGAACTCATGCCGTTCACCCATATTACGGATGGATGCGTTATCCAAGCTGAACGCCAAACCGTAAATAACCAATAGCATAAACATCTGCTTTTTTGAGGTGTTGCTAATTCGTTCTGCAATCACTTCCTGTGTTTTCAGCCAGATCTTCCATACCGGATGGGGACCTTTTTCGCTATAGTAGGATTCCATGGAATCACCTTCTTCCTTTTCCTTATGATCTTTTCTTGGAAAAAACCGAAATAAAAATGAAGCCCCGCAATTCAACACTCATTTCTACATCAAAATAGACGTTTAAGAGGTCAATAACTAAGGTATCATAACCGCCCTCGTCTGAACAGTCCGACATAATGTATATAAATCCACACCCTCGGAAAGAGGGGCTACCTTTAATAGAGTTATGGAATTCCCCTTTTACCTCCCCTCCCCTTCCCGCAAAAAACAATTGCGACACCAGGTTTGTCTCCAATTTAGCCGAGAGATGAGAGCACATCTACATGTTATCGCAATAAAATTTCACTATGGAACAAGCGATCACACAAATTATCCGCTTTGGAGATCAAGTCGGCATGATCTATCTTTAATTCTAAAGTTTATGAAGTGGCTGGATGACACGCAAAAATTATAAGTGAGAGACAAAATAAGCCTCTCGATCAGAAAACCCCTTTCCCACCCCTCCGATAGAAGAATGAACGGCCAAAACCCAACGCCCCTTTGGGAACGTTGGGTCTTTTTATGGAGGGAATGGGGCTTATTCCGATGTTCTTTTAGGAAGAATCGGATCGTAATCACCGAAGTGAATCATCTCTCGGAAATGGATGGAGACATCACAGGTGCCTGTCGTTTCATCTTCTGTTACATGGCCCTGTGCATCTACATGACTCTTCAAATAGGTACCATCCGGTTTATATAAAGTGGTAGTATGCTTTATACTGGCGGGGTCTTTCCAAACCTTTATATCAGATAGAAACAACCCTTCTCCATATTCTGTGTATGCATCCATCTGGATGCGCTTTTGTTGACTGTTTAGGTGATCCACATGGCAATAATTCAAATTAAAATTCACATTCACCACATATTTCATTTCTCCTTCTTCCAAAACCACTACTACATAGGGCTTTTCTTCCTCATGCCACTTCTTTGCTTCGTCTGGTCTCAAAGGGAATTTAGGAATGTTGAACATCAGATTCCAGAATTGATAAAACTGCAACTCCATATTACCACTCCTACGGCAGATTCAGTATCTTGCCATTCTCATCTCTAATGACCACGTCTTTCTTGGTTGCATGATCCAAAATCTCCTTAGGAACCTTGCCTTTTTGCACGGGGACCTCCAGGATCATAACACCTTGTAATTGACGAAAATCACCCAACCTGGCATTCTGGTGGCCAGACCCCTTTCTCTGGGTGGGCACATCTGCAATCTTTGCACCCGGAGGATACTTACGTGCCAATTCATTGATGTACTCTTTGGCCGTCGCTGGCTTGATCTCATTAAACTGGGTGTATTTCCGCGAGATGATTTCACGGCCGGGAACATAGGAGTCGGCCTCTACAAGTGATAGACAAATTAAAACCGCCTTCCACCAGGAGATAGAAAAAGAAACAAAATTGACCTTTCGCTCTTCCCATTTGCCCCCATCGTAAAATATCGCTTGAGGGGACGAGGATGGTGGGACGGCTACGATCTCTTGCAAAGAACGCAAAGGCTCTTCACCGTCCCACCATCCCGACCTGATTTCCTACCTAAAATAGGGCCAATCAACACGCCTGGTTATTCTGATGTTCTTTTAGGAAGAACCGGATCATAATCACCGAAACGAATCATTTTCCGGAAGTGAGTGGAGACATCACAGGTGCCTGTCGTTTCATCTTCTGTTACATGGCCCTGTGCATCTACATGACTCTTCAAATAGGTACCATCCGGTTTATATAAAGTGGTAGTATGCTCTATACTGGCGGGGTCTTTCCAAACCTTTATATCAGATAGAAACAACCCTTCTCCATATTCTGTGTATGCATCCATCTGGATGCGCTTTTGTTGACTGTTTAGGTGATCCACATGGCAATAATTCAAATTAAAATTCACATTCACCACATATTTCATTTTCCCTTCTTCCAAAACCACTACTACATAGGGCTTTTCTTCCTCATGCCACTTCTTTGCTTCGGTTTCGCTCATGGGAAACTCCGGTTTATGAAACATCAGGTCCCACCACTCATAATACTTTAACATCATCACATAACTCTCCTTACGGATTCAGTATCTTTCCATTCTCATCTCGTATTCGAATTCGTTTACGCTTCGCATGATCCAAAATCTCCTTAGGAACCTTGCCTTTTTGCACCAAGATCTCGGTTAAACGAAACAGACCCAACGCCCTTTTGGAATGTTGGGTCTGTTTATAAAAGGTCTGGGTTATCCGATTCTTCCTGAAGGAAGAATCGGATCGTAATCACCGAAACGAATCATTTTCCGGAAGTGAGTGGAGACATCACAAGTGCCTGTCGTCCTATCTTTTGTTATATAGCCCTGTGCGTCTACATGACTCTTCACGTATGAACCATCCAGTTCAAAAGCGTACACATCCATATCATTGTGAGGACGATTTTTCCATACTTTCCTCTCGAGGAGGAACAGTCCATCCCCGTTTTCTGTATAGGCTTCTGATTTAACCCTTTCACCATTTGCATTTAAGTAGTAGACAGAGCAATAGATGATCTCAAAATTCACATTCACCACATATTTCTTTTCTCCTTCTTCCAAAACCACTACTACATAGGGCTTTTCTTCCTCATGCCACTTCTTTGCTTCGGCTTCGCTTATGGGAAACTCCGGTTTATGAAACATCAGGTCCCACCACTCATAATACTTTAACATCATCACATAACTCTCCTTACGGATTCAGTATCTTCCCATTCTCATCTCTAATGACCACGTCTTTCTTGGTTGCATGATCCAAAATCTCCTTAGGAACCTTGCCTTTTTGCACGGGGACCTCCAGGATCATAACACCTTGTAATTGACGAAAATCACCCAACCTGGCATTCTGGTGGCCAGACCCCTTTCTCTGAGTGGGCACATCTGCAATCTTTGCACCCGGAGGATACTTACGTGGCAATTCATTGATGTACTCTTTGGCCGTCGCTGGCTTGATCTCATTAAACTGGGTGTATTTCCGCGAGATGATTTCACGGCCGGGAACATAGGAGTCGGCCCGTACCTGCTTTCCGCCTTTAACTTTCAGGAAGCATTAAATCATTCAGATGGATCCCTTATCGTAAAAACAATTTCACTATAGAACAAGCGATCACACAAATTATTCGCTTTGGAGATCAAGTCGGCATTGATTAACCATATTTTAGGTGGGTAGATCGTGTTCTGCGACCGTTACACTCATAGGGCACAAGTCGCGGCAGGATCGCTTCCGCTCCTGGGTCTGGCTATGGTAGCACACGACTCCCTTCCACCGCCCATTTTCTAGTTAATCAACAGCCCTGGTTTTTTCTATCTTTTTGTCATCCCGAATTACTCCGCAAAAAAAGCGGACGACTGTGACTATCCCCTTGTGATAAACAGGTTACAGGGGGGAGAAAAATGAACCGAACCATTACCTTACCGCAGGCAGTCGCTCTGTACATCTCTGCCATTCTCGGCTCCGGTATACTGTTTCTATCCGCCCGGACAGCGACCGTGGCAGGCCCAGCCTCGATCCTGTCCTGGCTGATCGTGATCCTGTTCAGCTTTCCGTTGGCCTACACCTTTGCCGTCATGTCTCGCGTTTACCCCGATGCAGGAGGGGCCGCCACCTTTGTCCGGATGGCCTTCGGAAAAATCCGGGCAACCTGGTGGGCTGGTTTTATTTTCTGGCTGCTGCCGTGGGCCAGATGATCGTCTCTTTGACGGGGGCTACATATATCGGAAACGCCTTTCACATCTCCCAGTGGGAAACCGCCGGTTTGGCCTGCTTCATCCTGCTAATCGCGGGAATCTCCAATCACTTTGGAATCCGGATCAGCGGAAGGGTCTCCCTGTCCCTCAGTTCCATCTTACTCATCCTGCTTCTGATCGTTGTCGTCTCCACCCTGCCGTTGATGGAATGGGCAAATTTCCGCCCCTTTCTTCCTCACGGCTGGCCCTCAGTGGGAACCGCCCTGACTCTGGTATTCTGGTCTTTTTTCGGTTGGGAAGCCATCTGTAACCTGGCTGACCGTTTCCGGCAACCGGACCGTGATTTGGTTCGCAGTTCAATGATCAGCGCGTTCATCATCGGTATTCTCTTCCTTTTGCTCAGCCTAGTCACCATCGGCAGCGGAACTTATGGCAGTTTGACAACAGATGCCTCTCCCCTGGGAGAGATGATCCACCGTTCCCTCGGGTTCGAAGCCCGACGGATCACCGCACTGCTGGCCTTCATCATCTGCACTGGCACCACCAACGCCTTTGTGGCTAGTCTGGGACAGTTAGGCTATGCTTTGAGCCGGGATGGTGCGTTTCCCCGCTCCCTGCAAAAAACCCATCCCAAGAGGGGAACGGCAGCTCGTGTAATTTGGCTGGTGATCCTTTTTGCAGGGTCCGGTGTACTCGGCACCACCCTCCTTCGAGTTCATTTCACTCAACTGCTGTTCATTCCAAACGCCCTAGGGATGATGGTTTATTTCCTGTCCATGGCAGCCGCCTGCAAACTGTTTCCTGTCAAGTCCGGCCCTTGGGTGGGCGGGGGTGCATCCCTGCTTCTGCTTTGCCTCTCCCTTCCCTTCCTGGGACTGCAACTCTTGATCCCTGCCGGGGTGTGCGTGACCTACTTCTTTTATGTACAATGGAGAAAATATATAGGGGAAGTGGGTGGAGTATGAATGGATCTGCAGAGGAGATGTGGCAGGCTGTGATCAGGTGTGACTCCCGTTATGACGGTTCCTTTTATTACGCAGTGAAAACCACTGGCATCTATTGCCGTCCCTCCTGCAAATCCAAGCCGCCTCACAGGAGGAACATCACCTATTTCCGAACCCGGGAGGAGGCCCGGCAAGAGGGATATCGCCCCTGTAAGCGCTGCCGGCCTGACCTCTTCACCCCGTATGAACCTGTACCGGATCTGATCCGGGACGTCAAGTTGTTGCTGGAACGTGAATACCAAAACCAATGGACACTTCGTCAACTATCTGCCCGCTTCAGTGTCAGCCCTAGCCATCTGCAAAGATTGTTCAAGGAACATGAGGGAATCAGTCCCAAGCAATATCTCACGGACATTCGCATTCAAAAAGCCCAGCAGTTGTTGTTGACCGGGGAACAAAATAACCTGCAGATCTCTCTGGAAGTGGGCTTTAACACCCCTGACCGATTTTATCTCGCCTTCCGAAGAAGGATGGGAGTCTCTCCATCTACCTTCAGAAGGCTCCGTGGTCAGGTTTGATTTCTGTTATCTGCGTATGGATTGGAAACCAACTGTCGGCCCATCATTACCTGTCGCTCTGTAAACCCCAATTTACGGTAAAGGTGGGTTGCGGGATTTCCTGCAAAGACGTTGAGGCGGATCTCCTGGTATCCCTTGGCCTGGAGTTGTTGTAAAGCCGTTTTCATCAATTTTTCTCCCAAGCCTTTCCCCCGGTGGTCGGGAAACACATACAATTCATATATAAATCCAATCGCTTCATCGGAAAAAAAATCCCGGTGGGGTCCGATCAATATCCAACCCAGCAATTCCTCTCCCTCTGTCGCCACCCAATGCTCACCGCCACGTTCCAAGACCTTTTCCGTCAGATCCTGCACCCGCTCTTCCGAGAGTCGTCGGGTGCGATATAAAGTCCCCTCCTCCATCGCCTGACAGGCGTGTTGCTTAATGCTCTCCACTTCTGAAGGGACAGCCAGTCCGATCCTCATGTTCCTCTCTCCTTTTCCGCAAAAAACAAGCGCGACACCGGGTCGCGCTGTGATCTCCGCTCTTTTATTCTTCCATCGTGGACAAATCTCCGGTGGGTAGATCCAATTCCCATGCTTTCAACACCCGACGCATGATCTTACCGGAGCGGGTCTTGGGCAGTTTGTCTTTGAATTCGATTTCCCGCGGGGCGGCATGAGCTGCCAAACCTTTTTTGACAAAGGCACGAATCTCTTCTTTCAAATCCTCTGAAGGCTCATAACCTGCACGAACAGCGATGAAAGCTTTGATAATCTCTCCCCGGACCGGATCCGGTTTGCCGATGACCCCCGCCTCTGCTACCGCCGGGTGTTCCACCAGCTTACTTTCCACTTCAAAGGGGCCGACCCGTTCACCAGAGGTATTGATCACATCGTCAATCCGGCCCTGGAACCAAAAGTAACCGTCTTCATCTCGGTAGGCTGAATCCCCGGAAATGTACCAACCCGGAACCCGGAAGTATTCCTGATATTTAGGTTCATTTTTCCAAATCTTTCGCATCATCGCTGGCCATGGGGTTTTGATGGCCAGATTGCCCATCTGATTCGGAGGCAGTTCATTGCCCTCATCATCGATGATCCCCGCCTCAATCCCGGGGAAGGGTTTACCCATGGAACCTGGTTTGATCCCCATGGCGGGATAATTGGAAATGAGGATGCCACCGGTCTCTGTCATCCACCAGTTGTCATGGATGCGGCGATCATAGGCTTTCAACCCCCAACGGACCACTTCCGGGTTCAAAGGTTCCCCTACGCTCAGAATATGGCGAACCTTGGACAGATCAAATTTTCGCACCAAATCGGCGCCGGCTCCCATCAGCATCCGGAAGGATGTGGGGGCGCTGTACCAGACCGTCACGCCGTTGGTTTCCAGGGTTTTATACCAATCCTCCGGTTTAAACCGTCCACCGCGGATCACATTGGTCACGCCATTGAGCCAAGGGCCAAAAATCCCATAAGAAGTGCCTGTCACCCAGCCTGGATCTGCAGTACACCAATAAACATCGTCTTCCTTGAGATCCAGGATCCATTTCCCCGTCTGATAATGCTGAATCATGGCGTTATGCACATGGAGAACCCCTTTGGGTTTGCCGGTGGAACCTGAGGTGTAGTGAAGGAGCATCCCGTCTTCCCGGTCCATCCATTCGATCTCCAGTTCAGGGGAAGCTTCCTTCATCTCTTTTTCAAAGCTATAAACCCCTTCTTTCAGATCGCCTTCATCTGCTCCAACCAGGATGATATGCTTCAGATGGGGAAGTTCTTGCACCGGGACCCGCTTCAACTGTTCCGGGGTCGTCACAAGTGCGGTGGCTTCGCTGTTTTCGAGACGGTCCTTGACCGCCGCTTCCATGAAAGCCTCGAAGAGGGGTCCCACGATGGCTCCCACTTTCACAGTCCCCAGAAAACTGAAATACAATTCCGGACTGCGGGGCATGAAGATGAATACCCGGTCTCCCTTCTGGACTCCCAGCTTGCGCAGGACATTTCCAAAACGGTTGGACTGCTCTTTCATCTCCCGGAAGGTATATTTTTCATCCCGTTGCGCATCGCTGTAGAGTAGGGCCACCTTGTCTCCATTCTTGGAGTCGACATGTCGGTCAATCGCCTCATAGGCTGCATTCACTTTACCGGTTTCAAACCAAGAAAATTCCTTCTCCACATCCTTCCAGTCGAAGTTTTCATAAGCTTTTTCGTAGGATGTGAGATTGTTTCCTTCCGTCATAGCCGGAATCATTTCCCCTTGTTTTTGTGTCAACTCATTCCCTCCTCTTTTTATCAGGACGGAGTCACTGGACGGACCACAACCTTTGTTGGAGAAACGCCAAAAATGACTGGTTTAGAGCATGGGTTTATCGTTTATAATTATATCATAGATGGGAAGATTCGCAATGTTATCTGCCCTAGAAGGCTTCCCCATCCCAGGCAAGGGTTCTAACGACCTTTTTGGGGCGATCACACCTGATGGAGGTGTCTCTCATACTGTGATGGAGCATATCAAAGAGTATCACCAAATCCAGTGGAAAACAGAGAGGGGAACACTTACGGCGGAAGGGTCCGTCTCCCCTGAGACACTGGAACGCTTCCCCTTTCACCCCGGCCTGGTCGCATTTCGCCCACCTGAAGAACAACGGGAAGCCATCATCGGAATCTCCCGCCTGCCGGAAGGAAGAATCATTATCGCCCGAACTGAGGCGGAAGTGATCGGTTATGTCACTTTTCTTTATCCCGATCCCTTAGAGCACTGGTCCAAAAGCCGCATGGCCGATCTTCTGGAACTGGGGGCGATTGAAGTGGCCGCTCCCTACCGTCGATATCATGTGGCCCGCAACCTGCTCCAGGTCGCCTTCTCCGATCCCCACATGGAGAACTACATCGTCATCTCTACGGAGTACTACTGGCACTGGGATCTGAACGGAACCGGCCTGTCCGTTTGGGAATACCGAAATGTGATGGAAAAGGTGATGTCCAGTGCAGGTCTGGAACGATTTGCCACAGATGATCCAGAAATCACTGCTCATCCTGCCAACTGTTTGATGGCGCGGATCGGTAAAAATGTACCGCTGGATTCGATGGAAAAATTTGATAGACTTCGTTTTCAGTATCGATATCTGTACTGACTGCTAAAGGAGGAATCGACATGCTGGTTGAAGAGATCATGCACCGACAGATTCACTCGATCACTCCCGCTACTTCTATCGGTGATGCCATCCACCTATTGAAGAAACATCGAATTCGCCATCTGCCCGTCTTGGACGGAGAGGATCTGGTGGGCCTGGTTACCGACCGGGATCTGCGCGGCGCTTCTCCATCCAGCCTCGATCCTGAGGGGGTGAGATGGCAGGATCTCCTGCACCGACCGGTCTCCAAAGTTATGATTCGTCAGCTGATCACTGCTCATCCTCTGGATTTCGTGGAGGATGCGGCTCGACTCCTGTATGAGCATCGGGTGGGATGCTTACCGATCCTACAGGGAGAGAAACTGGTGGGAATCCTGACTGCAACCGATATCCTTCACCGGTTAATCGAAATATTCGGAGTGGACCATCCCGGCCAACACGTGGAAGTGGAGGTGGAGGATCGATTCGGGATACTGGCAGAGGTGGCGGCCATTTTTGGTGATCATCGGATCAATATCAATAGCGTCCTATTGGAAAAAAGCCCAAAAAAACATCATCTTAAACTCGTCTTCCGCGTCCAAGCGAAGGACCTCGGCAAGATCATCGACAACATCAAACAAGCAGGACACCGCGTGCTCTGGCCGCGAACCACTCCCCATCCCGAGGGAGGAGTGTGACGTGAAGGAGAAAGCCCGGCTTATTTACAGCGAAGGCTTGCTCCGATATCGTTTCGGTGACAGCCACCCCTTTGACAATCGCCGGTTGGAGCCCACTTTGGATCTGATCCGAACTCTCGGTCGCTTGCAGGATCACCACTTGCACCCGCCCCGACTGGCCACAGATGAGGAACTCTCCCAGGTTCACGATCGGGATTATATTACGGTGGTCCAGGAAGCGGATCAGGAGAACATCCTCCAGGAACGACTGGAGGAGTATGGTCTGGGAACCGAGGATAACCCTGTTTTCCCCAGAATCCATCAAACGTCAGCCCTGGTCACAGGTGGCACCCTGGAAGCAGCAGAAATCGTGATGAGTGGACAAGCCCAGCACGCACTCAACCTCTCCGGAGGATTGCATCACGCCCTGCGTGGGAAAGCCTCTGGCTTTTGCATCTATAATGATGCCGCTGTCGCCATCGCCCAGATCCGGCAAAAATACCAGGCACGCGTTCTCTATATAGACACGGATGCACACCATGGAGACGGGGTCCAGTGGGCCTTTTACCACGATCCGGAGGTGCTGACTCTGTCCATTCATGAGACAGGGCGCTATTTGTTCCCCGGAACCGGAAATGTATATGAACGAGGCCACGACGCCGGATTAGGAGCTTGCATCAATGTGCCGCTGGATGCCTTCACCGAAGATGCATCCTGGTTGGATACCTTTCAACAGGTGGTTCCCCGGATCGCCTGGTCTTTTAAACCTGATGTCATCCTGTCCCAACACGGTTGTGATGCACATCACTACGATCCCCAGACCCACCTGTCCGCCACCATGAAAATCTACCGCGTGATCCCCCAGGTGATCCACCAACTGGCTCATGAGCTGTGTGACGGCCGCTGGATCGCTGTGGGGGGTGGCGGCTACGATATTTGGCGGGTGGTTCCCCGAGCCTGGACCTATCTGTGGGGGGAGATGTCAGGACAGCCTCTGGGTGAAATGGAGATCCCCCGTTCCTGGCTGGAAAAGTGGCAACCCCACAGTCCACAGCCCCTCCCTGATACCCTGCACGACCCGGAGGGGTTGTTTGAACCGATTCCCCGCCGGGAGGAGATCACGCAAAAAAATAAACGGACCGTCTACCAAGTACTGCGGATGGTCGGTCTCTCTGAATAAAAAAGAGTAGCAAAATGGAATCATGCGCTACCCAAGCGACCTGATGCTCCACAGCCACTACCATCTCAATGAGCTGAGTGGAGAAATCTTTCGAGAGTATGCCTAGTAGAAGTATGGTGAAAAGATCCAGACCCAATCATGACTATGCTCCCTGCGCTATACAGGGAGGATGGGGTTTCATACGGAGCGATTTTGGATCGTCAGAACTTTGATACCGAAAATATGAAACCCCATCCCGACCGTCGGAGAACGCAAGGGTTCACAACGTTTCTAGGGGCAACATACCCCCTTGTGTTGCTGACCTCCCGGCTTTTCCCTGCCTGCTGGGAAGTTTCGGAGCAGACTGTCTCCACTTTCTTGCAGGACACCGCAACACGGCTAATCAACACACTTCTCCCCAACAAAAAAAGCCGGAAGTCCGGCTTTTTTTGTTAAAGGGAATTCTCCTCTGTCTTTTCTCCTAGGCTACACGCTATCAGGTGTCTCTTTAAGTTGGGTGGAGTCGCGCAATTCCAGGCGGTATTCCAGCACCACTTGGTTATTCTCGATAGGCTCACCATTCATGTATTTGGTCAACAGACGCATCGCCACCGCCCCAATATCATACATCGGTACCGCCACGGTGGACAGCAGAGGACGAACCTGGGTAGCCAAGGGAATATTATCAAAACCGATCACCGAGATCTCTTCCGGCACTCGCTTGCCGAGATCTTGGGCCGCGTGAATCGCCCCTACCGCTATCTCGTCATTGACAGCGAAGATAGCCGTCGGTCCCTCCTCCATCATCAACAATTCCTTGGTCGCTTTCAATCCGGTATCATAACGGTAGTTTCCCAGCTGAATCCACTTTTCCTCAAAGGGGAGCCCACTTTCCGATAGGGCTTCCTTGTACCCCAGGTAGCGGGGATACCCAATGATCGGGTCCGTCAAAGGTCCCCCCACAAATCCGATCCGTTGGTGACCTTCTCGGATCAGAATCCCTGTCGCCTCCTTGGCCGCCTGTACATGGTCAATGGTGACAAAGGGACGATTTTTTACTTTCTCATCCTGGGTGGCGGCCAAAACGACGGGGATATCCGATCCGGAAAAAATCTCCCGGTGTTCTTCTGTCACCTCCCCGCCGAGAAAGAGCAACCCGTCTACCTGCTTTTCGAAAAGGGCCTCAATTAATTGCAGCTCTTTGTTCTTTTTCAGGTCGGAATTGCACAGGATGATGTTGTAATGGTACATATTGGCGATATCTTCGATGCCTCGAGTCAGTTCTGCAAAAAACGCATAGGAAATATCGGGAATCACTACACCGACCGTGGTGGTTTTTTTACTGGCCAGTCCTCGGGCCACGGCGTTGGGTCGGTACCCCATACGTCGGATCGTTTCCAGCACTTTTTTTCGGGTCAAGGGCTTGACGTTGGGATTCCCATTGACAACCCGGGAGACGGTAGCCATGGAAACCCCTGCCTCCCTGGCTACATCATAGATGGTGACGGTTTCTTTTTTTCTGTCCATAGTTCACACCCAATGTTGTTTTGTTAGTTCCAAGGATACGACAAAAGCCATGGACCTGCAAAGAAAAAAGGAGGTCGCCTTTGACAATTTGATAACAGATGCTCTCCGTTCCCCACGTCATCCCTTATATTCTGTCCCGCTATACACAAAAAAACCGGCCCCTTCAGGCCGGTCGCTCCTCACTGATGTGAACTATCTTAGCCTCTAAGTGAATCATTCGAAATCAGCCGATGACAGGATCTGCCGCCGGAAGAACACCGCTCTTCCTCATCTCATCCATAAAGGTTCCAAACTGCGGGATATCGATCTGCTGATTGGCATCCGATAGGGCGACTGCCGGATCGGGATGTACCTCTAACATGATTCCGTCAGCTCCTGCCGCGAGAGCCGCTCGGGCGATGGGGAGCTGAATATCGCGCCGACCTGTGGAATGGGTGATATCGACGAAAACAGGCAGATGACTTTCCTGTTTCAACAACGGAACCGCCGAGATATCCAAGGTGTTTCGGGTCCATTTTTCATAGGTGCGAATCCCTCGCTCACAGAGCATGACCTGACTGTTCCCTCTGGATACGATGTATTCCGCCGCAAACAAGAACTCTTCCACTGTTGCAGACATGCCCCGTTTGAGGAAGATAGGGAGCCGGGAGGCGCCCGCCGCCTTTAACAATTCAAAGTTTTGCATGTTGCGGGCCCCGATCTGAATTACATCGATGTAGCGTTCAGCCCGTTCAATATCCGCAGGGTTGACGATTTCGCTGACCACTTTCAACTGAAATTCATCCGCCACTTTCCGCAGGATGCGAAGTCCTTCTTCTCCCAATCCCTGAAAATCGTAAGGGGAACTCCTCGGTTTGAAGGCACCCCCGCGCAAGAGGGTCAACCCTTGATCACGTATAGCCTGGGCCACTTGACGGACCTGCTCCTCGGACTCCACAGAACAGGGACCTGCCACCACGGTCTTTGAATTTCCGCCGACGGAAACCTCTCCCACCTGTACCACCGTATCTTCCGGTTGCCGTTTCCGGCTGACCAGAAGTGCCTTCTTATGGTCTTCCTGTTGCAGGTCAAGGGCAGCCTTGAATATTTGTTTAAACAGGTGACGAATGGTGTCATCATCGAAGGGACCGGGATTGACCTCAGTAAGCTTCTCCAGCATGTTCCTTTCCCGGACAGGGTCAAAACGATGGATCCCCTGCGTTTTTTTGACTTCTCCGATCCGCTGTGCCAATTCGGCTCGTTGACTCAACAATTCTAAAAGCTGCATATTGATCTCATCCATCTGCTGCCGGAGTCGATCCAGTTCGTGGCCCATCTTCAAAGCTCCCCTCTAGAAATTTTTAAGGTTAATTATATCGAAAACATAGCCACTTGTCAGGGAGCTTTTGGGGATTGATATTATTTTCGGCTCTACATCAACGAACTACAGGTGTAGCCGCCATTCGGTCAAACCAGCGAGAAATTTTCTGTTCGTTATCAGGGAAGGTGAATGTTTTCATACGGGGGTTTTTCCCAGTGACAAGAATCACCGACAGGGGGAAATGAGTCTTTTCCCAACGATTCTTTTCCGGCGAGAGCCCTGATGCAGCCAGAATCATTCCCATGGTTTTATCATCAGGAACCCGTACAAAGACAAATCGCTTCACCTCTTTGAACCAATCCGGTTTACCGTCCAGGATGAAAGGAAGGGCGCTCGGGTAGACCAAAGCAGTTTCCAATGGCGCCTCCTTCAAGACGTTTTTCGGAGGAATCACCTGGACATAATCGTTCTCTGGAATGTGGAGCTTCTCCCCTTGCGTGGCAAACACCGTTAGATGATGGGGCTTCTCAATAACCTCCCCTTCCCCGCCCCCGGTACCAGCGGCCATTTTACTGATGGAAGTGCTCCGATGCTGAGACATTCCAGGGAAAAAAACCATCAGAAATGCGATCGAGGTGCAGACAGCCGCCCATTTAATCAGTTGATTGACCCAGACGACGGATTCGGACGGAGCCCGATGATTTCGGATTTCTTCCAGGGATTGGACCAGGTCGATCATCTCCTGCAGGTCGTTGCGACAGGTTTCACACTCCGCCACGTGTTCCCTCAGTCTGATCCGGTCCGCCTCTTCAATTTCCTGGTCCACATAGAGTTGGATCAGACGATCCATATCCTTACAAGAAGACATCCATTGAACTCCTTACTTTCGTGAAAGTCGCTCTTTCAACATCTTCCGCGCGCGAAACAACTGGGTTTTCACTGTCCCTTCTGGGAGATCCAGAGCTTCACTGACCTCCGCATAGGAGTATCCGCGAAAGTGTCGGAGCTCGACCACCCGACGGTAAATCTCGGGAAGCTCCCGGATCTCCGCCTTCACTTCTTCCAACATCATCCGTTGCTCCACTTGCTCCTCCACGGAGACATGGACTGAGTGAGGTGGCTCTGACTGTATAAACGCGTCTTCCAGGGCGACCAGTTTCAAGCTTTTTTTCCTTTTTTGGTCTCTGAAGCGATTGGTCATCATGGTACGTAGCCATGCTTTCAGCGATTTCTCGTATACATATTTGTTGGATTTGCGATGAGCTTGCCATAAGGTCTCCTGCATCAAGTCCTTGGCATCCTCTGCATTGCCTGTCAAGCGGTAAGCGATATGGTACAGATAGCGCCGATGTTCCTGGAGGCGTTCCAGAAACTCGTCCGTGACAGTTTTTCTTTGCGTTTCATCAAGACTGCTCATGGAAATCCTCCTGTTTCCCATTCTCTTAGGTCTCTCTATTTATTAATCTAGATTCCTTTATCCATAGATTCAATACCAATTCCCATTATATGATACCAAAACATGTTTCAGCGAAAAGTACAACCCACCCCAGCGTAAATGGGGTGGGCTATGAAGCTGTATACTTTCATTTGCTCTCATATAGCAACCGAAATGCATTTAATCGCTCAGAAGAAACACGCCACAAACCACCAGAACCACACCGGCCACTTTGGAGACCGTAATCACCTCTCCAAAGATCACCACGGACAGCAGGAAAGCTAGGACCGGAAAGCTTCCCACTACGGACATGACACGTCCCACTTCTCCGAACTGGAGAGCCTTAAAATAAAAATACTGGGCAAAAAGAACTCCAAATACCCCTCCCAGCAGAACATAGATCAGAGACTGCAGGTCGGGCACGGCTAACTTCCCACTTCTGGCTGTCATAAAGAGATAGACAGAAATGAGGGCTGTCGTCACCAACGCCCGGAGAAACAAAGCCATCGTCGGTTCCGTACGGGCTAACCCTAGTTTTTCAAAAATGGGGGCCACTCCGAAACTGAAAGCCGCCAACAGTGCATAGATCAATTCTTTACTATTCATGTCTACCCCCGTCCCCACTGTTTGTCCCATCTATATGCGTGGACAGGCAGGGATAGACTTCCTACAGAAAGCTGGTCAGTCCGACGAGTCTGAATCTGATTTGGCCCGGATCTCTACCCAATCCTGTTCAGACTTCACATCAGAGCCTTCCAAACCTTCCCCTTTGGATTTTTTTAAGGATTCTGTAGCCGTATCCTTGATCTCAATCCATTTCTCCGTAGCAGCCTCTTTCAGATCGCCTGCAAACCGACCCATCTCACCGGAGCGGTTTTTGAATGTCTCCTGTGCGTCATCCAGGCTTTCCAGAAGCTCCTTGCGCATTTGACGGCCCGTCTTGGGCGTGAGGAGCATGGCTGTGGCCGCCCCGACCAAACCTCCGACCACTGCACCAAAAAATAGTTTTCCGTTGCCACTGCTTTTACCCATCTCAACCGTCCCCTTTCATATTATTTAACCCGCTTGATTTTCTCTTTTTTATTAGAATGTCTCTCCAAACGCCACTTTCTCAGCAATTCCAACCCAGTGCCCACCAGAGCCGTCACATTGGCCAGGCGCTCTCTCTGAGCGGAAGCTGTACGAGCGATTCCGGTAGACAATTCCTGAAAGCTGTGACCCAAGCCCTGAACGGATTCAAAAAAAACATCGGTCTGTTGGCTTTTCTGATTTACATCATCAATCAGCTTTCTCGTTTCAATCAACGTCTTGCGAGATTCGTCAGCAACCTCCTCCAGTTGGGGGCGAACTTCTTTTAACGTTTGATCCACCGAATCCAACGTCTGGTTCACCTTCCGCAACGAAAGCACAACAGCCGTCACTAGAACGACAAAAGCCAGAGAAGCAACAGCGATACTGATTTCAATGATCAAGTCCACACCTCCTTTACAGGATTCTCCAAAAAGGAGTTTTCCATTTCTAAAGCGGATTTGTTCCATTCATAGTTGCTTATCTGTCCAACCCGTGACCTGCCGGATACCGACCGGGAATGGTCACCGGAAGTTTGCCACGGACTGAGACTTTGCCAGCAATTGCACCGGCGGCTGCCTTCATCGAATGTGAATCATAACCATAGAGAGCTAGATAGGTTACATTTTTCGGAAATGCTGAAACTTCATAAGGCGTATCCAATCCGAGAACGATCACCGGGATTCCCCTCGCTGACAAAGCTTGGACCAACTGACGCTGTCCAGGATGATTCTCGGCCTGGGAGGTTCCGACGATCACCCCGTCCACCGCGGTTGCTTGGTTCACCAATTGATCCCTCTCCTGTTGTGACGGATCGGGATCCAGTTCCCGATGTTGCGTGGAGAATCCGTAACTCTGCAAGGACTTGTCCAGTTCCCGTACTCCGGCGACAGACGCCACCAGCAGTTTCTTCTGTGGATCCGGTGTCTGAGGGATCAGACCCTGTGCATCCTGAAGGAGAGTCAAACCGGATTTTGCCGTCGCCTCGGCTACTTGCTCATTACGGGAAGTCCCTACCCGTTTCGCCACCTGGTTCACTGGGGTGATGGGCTGTTCCGCAACGGAAGTCGCCCCCGTCCGCTTTCCTTTGAGATGGAGAATGCGCTGGAGGGAGCGATCGATACGGGCTTCAGAGATCTCCCCCTTTTTGACAGCATCTAGAATTCCCCGGATGGAGGCCTGTTGGCGGGTCAGATCGTGAGAGATGAGCAAAATATCGGCACCGGCTTTTACCGCCCGGGTCGCTGCTTCCTCCGCAGAGAAGTTATCCACGATCGCCCCCATCTCCAGATCATCGGTCATGATCACCCCATCATATCCCAACTCCTCCCGCAATAAACCGGTTAACACCTTCTGGGAGAGAGTGCCAGGGAGTCCTGGGGTATCATCCAGCGCCGGGAAAGTAATATGAGCCGACATGACCGCATCCGTCTGGTTCAAAACTTCTTTGAAGGGAACCAGTTCTACCCGATTGAGCCTGTCCATGGAATGAGGGACTGTAGGCAAATTGACGTGTGAATCGGTTGAGGTATCCCCGTGTCCGGGGAAATGCTTGACTACGGTCAACATCCCACTATCCTGATACCCTTGAATCTGGGCGGAAGCCATCTTCACCACCTGCTCGGGATCACCAGAGAAGGAACGGGATCCGATCACCGGGTTTTTCGGGTTGTTATTCACATCCAGAACCGGAGCCAGATTCATGTTGATCCCCATCGCCCGTAACTCACTACCGATCACCTCACCGGATTGACGGGAGAGATCCAGATTTCCCGAAGCTCCCAACGTCATCCCTCCAGGAAACTGTGTCACGCCTTCGCGAATGCGGGCCACCTTCCCTCCTTCCTGATCCGTAGAGATCAACAAAGGAATTCCCGGAGAGGTAGACAGAGCCAAGTGCTGCAAACGGTTGTTCAACTCCGCCGTCTGCCGTGGATCGCCGATGTTGCGGTCAAACAGGATCACTCCACCCACATGATAATCCCGGATCAGTGTCCGGATTTGCTGGTTCATTTCCTGTGCGGGCTGGTCATCGTTATGAAAACCGACCATAAACATCTGTCCCACTTTTTGTTCCAGGGTCATTTTCCCAATCCTATCCTGAATCGTCCCTTCCAGCTGTTTTCCCTCCGCCTTTGGAGACCAATCGATCCGCCCCCCTCCTGCTCCGGGATCAGAGGATGGAAGAACAGCCACAGCCAAAATCAGTATCAACAGCAGTCCACCCCGAAGGGAAGGAGACAAACTCACCACTCCTTTGAATCGTCGAAAAAGATCCCCTTCATTATATCCCGCCCTCTCTTCCAATTGAAGAAGCCTTATTTCCTATTTTGAATGTTCGCCGGTGTGGTACACAGATGAGGCTACCGGTATAATAGGGAAGGATATAACTGAAGAGGTGATCCCGTTGGATAAAAAAACTATCGTCGTTCTGGAAGGTGATCAGACCGGTCAGGAGCTCTTGGAAGAATCCTTGCGTGTTCTCGATCCGGAAGTGATCGGTTTTGAAGTTGAGCTCCAAAATTTTGACTTGAGTCTGGAAAACCGCCGCAACACCAAAAACGAAGTCGTATACGAGGCGGCCCGGGCCATGAAAAAAGCGGGATACGGTATCAAGGCGGCCACCGTCACCCCCGAAGCTAAAGGGGATGTAGGCAGTCCCAATGCCATTCTGCGCAAAGAGATTGATGGAAAGGTGATTATCCGCACCGGGCGCCGCATTCCCGGGGTTCGCCCCGTTGCAGGTGCTTTTGCTCCCATCTCGGTAATCCGGATGGCGGTGGGAGATGCTTATGGTGCCAAAGAATGGCGGGAAGGCGAAGGAATGGATGAAATCTCTTGGCGAACCGAATCCATCGACCGGAAAACCTGCCGCGCTGTGGCCGAATACGCCTTTCGTCATGCCAAACGGACCCATGCCAAGGTTTTCGGCGGACCCAAATACACCGTGAGTCCGATCTATGAGGGCATGCTCAAGGAAGAGATGGATGCCGTCAGCCAAAAGTACCCCGAGGTGGCTTATGAACCGCAATTGATTGACGCCACCTATGCGCTGCTCCTGAACAACACCGGTGATTCCTTGGTAATCCCGGCTCTCAATCGAGATGGCGACTGCCTGAGTGACATGGTTCTGCAACTCTTCGGCTCCATCGCCGGTTCGGAGTCAATTCTGATGAGTTTTGATGAGAGTTTCGACCCCAAGGTAGTTATGGCGGAGGCCCCTCACGGTACCGCTCCCGCCCTTTTCGGCAAGAATCTGGCTAACCCGATGGCGATGATTCTGGCTGTCGCCTCCCTTTTGACCCACCTCAATACGGAGGAAGCCTCCCTCGCTTCCCGTGCTATCTATGAATCCACGATCGAAACCGTGAAGGATGGACATCGCACGGCAGACCTGGGGGGGAGCGCCACCACCACCGAATTCACTTCTGAAGTGATCGAAAAGGTGCAGACCAAGCTGGAAGTGTGGAAAAGCTTGCAAATGTAATCGATAACCTTATGGGCTCTGTCCTGCGGGACGGAGCCTTTTTTCATTTCCAAAGACCTTGAAGCTTCTATATAATCATTGTAGCGAAAAAATCACAAGGGGGTGTGATCCATGCCCGGTGAGAAAAGGACCTTACTTCAGAAAATGACCGTCCTGGCTCCGGAAGGCATGTTGTTAGCCGGGATCACCGGTTTGGGTTACTTCTCGGCGTATCTGAGTGACCTGGGCTATAAATCCCACTTTCAGCTACCTTCCATGTTTGTGGAAATCAATCTCAACTCGGTGGTCTTGTCCATCTGTGTAATCATCTTCACTCTGTTCATCGCGTTCCTGTCCGTTACGGTACCCCGGCTCCAGAAAGTCGGTCCGCATCTGTTTTCATTCTTTATCACCGTTGCTGTCGCCATCGTCATCGGAATGAAAGTGAGCTTCTCCCTGAGTCGAACCCACCTGTTCACCCTCATTTTCTACTTTCTGCTCTGCGCCGGTCTGCTGTTATTATTTTTCCAACTCACCAAAAAAGGAAATCGTATCGCCCATCTGGCCGCTGTCATCGTATTGTTGGGTCTGATGATATTCGTCTCTTATTCCAGCGGCAGTTTGATCGCCCAAAATCAGAAGTTTTTTCTCGTCTCTGACGGAAAGTCTCCTGTGGTAGTGGTCGATACATACAAGGATTCACTGGTGGTGGCCCCCTTCGATCCGAAAACCAAAACCGTGGCGCAACGATACCAGTTTGTCCATCTGGAATCCGATCTCCATGCCAAACTGAACTTCTCCATGAAAAAGGTGGGTCCCTTGCACCTCTCCATTGAGTGAAGGGATCAGATTCTCGCCTGCTTTTTATACCCCAGGGTCCAGGATGGACTCTGGGGTGTTCCTGTTCGAGCAAAAATGCAAGAGTTCACAAATGGAGCCGACTTTTTCAATCCTTACTCTTCAGAAAATAAGGGATCGCAATAATTGTGAGGAGAGCCCCTAGCATCCCAACCGTCGGAGCCTGACTTGTCATGGAGCTCCCAAACATAGAAAACATCAGGAATGATACTGAAATCATAAAGAGAACGATAATAATATATTTTCTCCCCATTTTAACCCCTCCCTTGATTACAAGGTGTACCGGGTGAGTTCATTGCCGGGAGGCGGGCCTGTGTGACCGTCCCCGATCTCTTGCAAACACAGGTCTCTCCCACTCTTCACAAGGACCAGACACGATTCTGGTGATACGGTAAAGAAAACATCCCTCCGGGCTAAATCAGTTTTTTTATTTTGAACAAAGCCGAGGTCACTATTTGGAACCCCCATCTGTCTAATCTATGAAAACCCAAAATCAAAAGACGGGGAGATCAACGATGGAACTTCGAATGAATTACCGAAGAGCTGATCAACGGCTGTTCCTACTGCATCGACATGCACTCCAAAGATTTGCTTCAAATGGGCGAGAGCATGGACCGAATCTTGCTGCTATCCGTATGGCGGGAAGTTCCGATCTACTCGGAGGCAGAACGAGCCATAATCGAGTTGACCGAATCTGCGACGAACGAAGCTGTCGGAAGCTGGCGTACCCAGCGACGTTTACGATCGTATACGCAACCATTTCGATGAAAAAAATCGTCGATCTGCTCATGGGGATCAACATCATCAATGCATGGAACTGCCGGTTTCAACGGGCATGCTCCCAGGTTGCTTCAATTAAAGTAAGTTGTTGAAAGAAGCGGTATGGTCGGATATACTGGAATCTTCGATCGCACCTACGTTGTATCCTAGATTCAAATGTCTTCACAACCCCTACTCTCTCTTTTCAGCAATCGATTCTGCATCGAGATATTTTTGGAATTTTTCAGGATAATATTTAGCGTACTTTGAATCCCTGTCGACTTTTAAAATTCCCTGCTTTAAAAGAGCTATTGCAATGTCCTCGTTATTATGATAGAGAAAGCCCGGAGGTCGGAGCTTCCGTTTTGGAGGAACCCACAAATCTGGCGGTTACTTTGTGACCATATTCGGCCCTCATAAAGTCCAATGCTTTAGTACCTTGTCTCTCTTGCTCTTCTATTGCCCCCAGGATCTTTACCATAATTAAATTCACCGTTTTCCTCTCCTCCATATTGATCTTTCCTCCTTCCACTTTATAAATTGAAACACCTAACTTTTTGTTACCTATAAAAACACCTTCAACTGACCCTGGAAAGACCTCTTCAGACTTGCATCCAACGAAAAAAAAACTAATCAATAAAAATAAAGCTCCGCTTTTGTATCCTAACCACATAATAGCCCTCCTTTGTGGGGAACTATCTGTATCCTATCCTATATGTCACAATTTTTTAAGGATAAATCATCTAGTATTCTGCCTTTCAACTTGACTCTTCTGAATGTTCCGCGTTATATTCTGCATACATTTACAATAATTGGTTATTGTAAATGAAAAAACTCCTTATGGAGGGTATCAATGTGAAGCACCTCTTCGGGACCACGATGAACGCGGTTTATGGGTAGCTTTTGGGCGCTTGCATCGCTTATGTCTTGTTGCATTGGCTTTACCGTGTGAAAAAACCCGCAAGATTTCATCATGTCCAGGATCTGTGGAGCTCACAACTCCCTGCTGAATGGGCTCTACTATTGTTTGATCACCTTCGACGAACTCGTATGTTTTATACTTATTTTGGTTAATCAACACGCCTGATTGCATTAGGAAATATGATGACTGCTGCAGCGTTAATCGGCATTGATTCATGCCCGATGGAGGGATTTGATTATGCGGAAGTTAACCGTATACTGGCAGATGAAGACTTGCTGGGAAACTTTCAAAGTGCTGTTATAATGGCATTAGGCTACCGGCAAGAAGAACCGAAGCGTTCCAAAACGAGAAATGATATGGAAAAGCTTGTGGCATGGCGCTGACAGAAGTGCCCTGCTAAAGCCATGCCTTGATAAAATCGAATTGATAACAGATAAAAAACAAAAGCCAGTCGATAAATTGACTGGTTTTTGGCTCAGTCACGGTAGGCAAAGAATTTATTGAAGCGTACCGAGAAGTGCTTAAATGCATCTAAAGCAGTTGATTATTTGCTTTCTTACGAGCCTCATAAGTTTTAGTGGTGCTATGCTCAATAAAGTAATCATGAGGTTCTTTATTATTTTTGATAGTATTTTGGTGAATACCCTTTCCTGTTGGGTCAATTTCTTTAGATTTATGAGCTACTGTTCTATAAATACTGTTTTACCCTCATTAGAAAGAGCTGAAGATTGCCGAGACTTCGGGAAGGTTATTCAGGCCGGGGACGTGATCCAGAGGAAACTTGTATTCCCCCAGAAAGTTGATATGGTTCCACCCCAGAGGGGGGATGTGTGACAGCAAGGGGTTCGGGATCGGGCAGGTTTGCGGAGCACCTCCATGGATTCCGCCAATAGACGGTGTTCCATACGCTGATCGCGTTAATCAACAGACTCAGCGCACTCGCCCGTTGCAATTGGTCATTGAGGGCACGCTCCCGAAGTTCCCCTCGCTTCCCGAAAAAGAAGGCGCGGGCGAGGGAGTTCATGGATTCTCCTTTATTCAGGCCTCGTTGCACCCGGCGCCGCAAAGCATTGTCCGACACGTAATCGAGTAGGAAAATCGTTTTTTCGATCCTTCCCATCTCCTGAAGGGCTCGGACAGCCCATTTTTCCGTTTGTACGACCCGATCTTCCCCATGATCAGGGCCGTGGATACCATCGCCTGTTGAATGGAGTGTCCCATCCAAAGCACGTCGTCGTAGTTTTTCTCGATCGTCTTGATCCGGATTTTGTATCGCAAAAAGTCCTTCAAGCGCGGGAACCGGTCCGCCTTCTCCATGGTTAACAGCCGGGCACTGTCCAGATCCCGCAGACGTGAAGCGAAACGAAACCCGAACAGGTGAGCCAACCCAAAGACCTGGAATTTGAACTGGTTTATACCCCATCGGATACCACCGCCTTTGAAGCCCCCCCGATACGGGACCCCATCTTGGTCTCGACGATGCTCGCCCAGCCGGATATCTTCGTCACCGGCGACATGGTTTTTCACACGGAGGAGATTCGGGAGCACTTTGCCGTCTATACTCCCGCGGATTTCCTTCGTGACTTTTATATAAAGCACCAAAGCCCCCGCCGAGATTGGCGGGGGCTTTGGTTAGGTAGCGATCCAAGGGAAATTTCCGCTAATTATCGGCTTAGCGCAGAATTTTGCCAAATTGCTGGCGGGACCCCACTAGAAATGTTATCACACTAAAAGATGATTTCGACTAAATATCGAAATCATCTTTTTTAAACCTTCTTATTGCTTTCTCATATAAGCATTACCCCATGTCTTTATGGATTCAAGTATTGGGACAAGATCTCCTCCAAGAGCTGTTAAGTAGTATAAAACTTTCTTAGGGTTTTCGTTTGTTTCTTCTCTTTCAATGATGCCATCCTTTTCAAGGTCTCTAAGTTGTAGTGTAAGAATACGTTGCGTAATACCCGGTATTTCACGACGCATTGCATTGTAATACATTGGTGATTGTGACAATAAAGATAAAATGATGCATTTCCATTTACCACCAATAATATGCATCGTTAATTCGATTGGACAAGCGCGCTTCACAGTTAACGTACAAGTACCATATTGATCACTTTTGAAGCCTGACATTTTATCCCCCCAATGGGTAGTAACAAAAATGTGCCTTCTTGTTACACCTTTTTTTCTTTACTAAACTAATGGTATCAAATAATTGAAAGGAAGGTATATGAATTGGAATTTGTTCAAATCTCTAAACATGTTTATAGACTTACTTATGAAACCGTTGTTGGCATTCCTGTTAAAATCAATACGTGGTATGTGGTGGACGCTGAGGATGTTTACATCATCGATACTGGGATGGAAGACCATGCACATATGCAGTTGAACGCGGCTAAATCTTTAGGTACTCCCAAAGGTATCTTACTGACACATGGTCATCTGGATCATATTAATGGAGCCAAGTATTTACGAGATGAATTAAAAATTCGTATTTATGCGCACGAAATCGAAATCCCCTTTATCAATGGTGAAAAACCGTATCCAAACAAGATAGAAAAAGAAACAACCAATGTTGAATATCAAGTTGAAGCTTTAAGTGACAATATCATTAAAACGTTACCCCTAGACGTCTATTTAACACCCGGTCATGCTCCGGGACATGTAATATACCATCATAAAGATGATAATGTGCTGCTAACTGGGGACTTGTTCATTTCTAGTTCTGAAAGCTTACACCCACCGATTCAAAAGTTCACAGTTGATATGGATGAAAATATTAATAGCGGGCAAATCATAGATGAACTTAAACCTTCTATCATATCTTCATCACATGGCGAAGATGTTAAATACAATGATGATTTATATACCATTTATAAATTTAGATATGAAAAGGAGAGAGAAAGATGAAAATACAATTATTTCAAATCGAGATTATAGGAGGAGAAGTTGAGCAAAACGAAAACCGTATTAAAGCCCTTTTTGAAGAAAAGCTCGAGGCAGATACTGAGGTTGTTGTGATACCTGAGATGTGGAATAACGGTTATGATTTACAACATTTAGAAGAACAAGCAGATATCGATTTAACAAGAAGCCTTCCTTTTATCCAATGTTTAGCAGTCAAACATAACGTGGATATTATTGCCGGCTCAGTTTCAAACAAACGAGAGGACAACATTTATAATACAGCCTTTGCGGTATCAAAAACGGGTGAACTTCTCTATCAAAAAGATAAAATACATCTCGTTCCGATGTTAGATGAACATCATTATTTAACAGCTGGAAATGATGTTCCAGATGTATTTGAAATTAATGATACCAAAGTGAGCCAAATTATTTGTTACGACTTACGCTTTCCAGAAATTACACGTTATCCATCGTTTAAAGGTGCAAAAATCATATTCTATGTTGCACAGTGGACAACAAAAAACTTGAATCATTGGAGATCACTATTGAAAGCAAGAGCCATAGAGAATTGTGTCTATGTTATTGCATGTAACAGTGTGGGAGATGTGAATAATGAAAATCATGTCGGCAACACATACGCGGGACACTCTATGGTCATTGATCCAAATGGAAACATTGTAGAAGAAGCAGACAACCAGGAAGAAATCATAACCGTAGAAGTAGATTTACAGAAAGTAGCAGAACAACAACAAAAAATCCCAATATTCAAAAACCTAAGACCGGATGTTTATAAGTATGCAAAGTAGAACTATATCAAAGCCTATCCTCATCAAACGATGCTTATCCTGAATAAGAATAGGCACCTTAATATGTGTTTTAGCGATTACTTTAGGATTGTACTTTATTATTGATGTAATGTTACCCTGAAAACGCAACACACATACCACTTATTTAACTGAGACTCGCATCCCAAAAAACTTTTGGAACAAGGGCACGAGACCTGGTGTGGAGCTGGCCGAGAGCTGGTGAACCGGGATCGTGTCTTCTTTATGCAGCCAACATGGAGTGGTATTCCATGGGGCTTTTGTACCGTAAAGAAGAATGAGGGCGTTCCTCGTTATACCAGTGTACATATCGACTCACCGCCTCTCGTACCTCGCTGATAGGGGTATTTCGTGTAGCCAGACCTCTTCCTCCTTGAGAGAGCGAAACCATCGCTCGATCAAGCCGTTGGACTGGAGATGCTTATAGGCGGTCCAAATCGATACAATGCCCAGGGTATCCAGGGATTTCTGGAAGTCGCGACTGGTAAACTGGGAACCGTTATCGTGTACGAGTTTCAGTCTGGAATCGGCTTCGCGAATCCCTTCGGGGTAGGTTTGGTTCACCGCGAGATGGAGAGCATCGATGGCTTCATCATCTCTGTAAAAGGCTTGCGTATCAAAGCCCACAATTCGCCGATCGTACGCGTCAATCATCGCAACCAGATAAGCCCATCCTTCTTGCGACCACACCTTCGTCATGTCCATATGCCATCGCTGGTTCGGGCCGTTGGATCGGCGGGCCGGTCCCCAATGGACCGTTTAGCCTCATAGTGAATCGTCTTTTGCAACAAATTCATCTCTTTCATCGCCCGGTAAACGGTTTTCTGGTTGCAGGGATAACCTTCTCGTTGAAGCAAAGCCCAGATTCGGCGGTAACCAAAGGTCGGATACTCACTGGCCAGGCGCTTGATCTCTTGAGCCAAGGTTTTCTGTCGGGGACAGGATCGTGTTGAATCCACCCCTTTTTGAAACGCTGCACCTTGCAGACAGCGGAAACCGTGACTTCGTTGGCTTCCACCCATTTCCGAATCAAGGGGAGTCCTTCCTTCAGGGAAGGGGTACCGTTTTTTTAATACCTTGATCTGCATGGTTAATTCGCCTACGAGCCGTTCATATTCCGCAATCTTTTTTTCCCACGTCTCTTGGGACGGAGTCCCGCCTTGGCTCCCTCTAAAAAGGCATCCCTCCATTGGTAATAAAGTGCCTGCGAGATTTGATGCTCTCGGCAAACTTCTGAGATCGATCGATTCTGTTGCAAACCTTCCAACACAATCGCCACTTTTTCTTCACTGCTCCATTGACGACGCTTCATCTTTGTCCCTCCATGAATGGTTTTTCTACCGGGTGCTGGATGTCTCAGTAAACCACAGCCCTCCCATTGCCAACTAAAGCCGGAAAAGCAACAAAAGTAGCTGATAAAGGCGTAGTTAACTTTCTCCACGGTCTTGCTTGTGCCAGCCAGTCACGTGCCGGCAATTCCTGCTCCCGTGAAGGTAAGGCTATCGAAATTCCCCGTGACTTCAACAGACAAAAAGATTTGGATGCGTTATACGATGAATTCCAGAGACTTGACTTTAAATTGGATGATGTTCCGGGAACATACAAGAAATTGCTGGGTCAGCAGAGAAGACCACAAGATCTGTCCAATGTCAAATCGGTCATGGGTGAGTATCTGATGAGCAGGCGTATCCCGGAGGGTTACGAATCATTGCCCACAAAAGTGAAAAGCAACAACGGTTTAGATGGACTTTACATGAAGAAAAACAGTAAGGGAGAAATTGAGCACATCGTAATTGCCGAAGCGAAGCTCGGCCCTGATGCAGGACTAGGTCAAACGAAACATGGTAAACAAATGAGTAGAGACTGGATCGAGAGAAAAACGGAAGAGATGAAGACTAGTGACGATCCAGATACAGTGGAAGCTGGTAAAATGCTTGAGGCAGCATTGAATGATAAGGGTTATAAAAAGCAAAGACTTTCACAAGAAATGATCGAAAGCCGCTTGTTTAGGGTAGTACCCAAAGATAAAAATAAACTGGACGGTGAATGGAAAGAAGACTGGATCAGGGATCCGGCAGGGTCTGGTCTGACCAATGACGAAGTGGGAGAGTGGAAATAAACAGACAAGGGGTGGTTCCAAATGAAGTTGGAGACCTTGAAAGAGATCGCGGTTGAAGGAGAGGAATCATTTGTAGAATGTGTTCTACGATTAAAAGAGCGAGACTTTACGTGGAATCTTCTCAGTGGTATGGTTTTGGACGTAAAAATGATGATGATCAAGTCGCTCCTGGTTGACAATAATGTCATAGAATTTAAGCGTCAGCTCTACATGGCGGCAAAATTAACCGAGACCATCACTTTGGCCCAACCGTTAAACAATCCGGAAAGCCCGCATTACGCCAAGTCATTTCCCCACAGAATCATTTCAGGACATCATGAAGCCTTTTATTGGGCATTGATCAGTGAGCATTCCGGGGTGGTGGAGTCCCTGGCTCATCTGTTGGGATGGAAAGGGGAAAAGTGGGAGTTTGGGAGGACAACTTCTCCGTTTACCAATCTGGGATTGGCGATCAAGTACACCTTGTTGGG